>JADKJZ010000015.1:0-100000 GCA_016720805.1 Gemmatimonadota bacterium
CGTAGGCTTACCCGTCAAGGATACAGTCCCAAGCTAGACTCTCAGGCCGCTTCCGATCTCGGCAAAAAGGTCCGCGGCGGCACTCGGCCGAGACTGCGATGGGGCCGCGCGGTGTTGTAGAGCTCCAGCCAGTCCTCGGTCACCTGCCGCACCTCCGCCAGCGACGTGAAGACCCAGGCATCGAGGACTTCGTGGCGGTACGTCTTGTTGAAGCGTTCGATGAAAGCGTTCTGGTTCGGCTTGCCCGGCTGGATGTGATGGAGCACGACGCCATGCTGCTCACACCACCGCACGAGGGCCTGCGCGATAAACTCCGGCCCGTTGTCGCACCGCAGCATCGCCGGCGCGCCGTGCATCGCCACCAACTGTTCCAGCACCTGCACCACGCGCACGCTCGGCAGCGACGTACTGATCTCGATCGCCAGCGCCTCTCGATTGCCTTCGTCCAGCACATTCAGGGTCCGGTAGCAGCGCCCGTCGTAGAGCGTGTCGCCCATGAAGTCGAGCGCCCAGGTCCGGTTCAGCACTGCTGGAGCCTCCAGCGCCAAGCGCGGCCGCGTCAGCACCCGCTTCTTCCCCCGGCGCGGCAGATTCAGCCGGAGCGCGCAGTACACGCGATGCACGCGCTTCCAGTTCCACCCGTGGCCTTGGGCGCGCAGCGTGTCGAAGCAGTGCCAGAAGCCCCATTTGCTCTGCGCCGTGACGAGCGCCGTGAGCGCGTCGATGATCGGCGTGTCAGCGGCCGAGCGGTCCTGGGCTGGGCGATACCACGCCGTCCGCGAGCATCCAGCGATCCGACAGGCCCGCACCACCGACAGGGTGTGCTCCTGCACCAGCATCGCCGCGACGACCCGTCGCGCAGACGGCCCTACAGTTTTCGGTTGAGCACATCCTTGATCGCGGCGTTCTCGAGGGCCAGCTCCGCGTACATCCGCTTCAGCCGGGCGTTCTCCTGCTCGAGCTCCTTCAGGCGGCGCAGCTCTGGCACCGAGGTCCCGCCGTACTTCGACTTCCAGGCGAAATAGGTCGGGCGACTGATGCCGTGCTTGCGGAGCAGCTCGGCCACCGGCATCCCGGCCTCGGCTTCCTGCAGCACCGCGACGATCTGGGCCTCGGAGAACTTCGACTTCCTCATATCCCCTCCTTCGGGCGAGAAAGTCTAACTTACTGTGTATCCGCTGAGGGTAAGCCTGCAGAATTTACTCTAGTTTTTGAACTGCCCAAGTTTTTGGGGGGAGACGTCAACTGGGTCCGCCGCCGGCGTAACACTGAGAAGCCCCGGATGGGGCAGGTGGCGGGGGTGGTGCCACACAGGCGGGGGGGTGGCTGTAGCTTCCTTGTAGGGTTCTTGGACAGGCGGATCTGAGGGATAATTGTAGTTAGGATGACGACCTACAATCACGACAGAAGATTTTTGGTGGTCGATTGCGACGCGGAGTCCGTCGCGGTGGCACGCAGGGTGGGATCGGTGCCCGGTGCGCCGCGCAGGAAGCGCTTCTCGAGGGCGGGGCCGCACGACGCTCCGCGGGATGGCCGACAGCGGCCGACCGATTGCCCAAGCCGGCTTGCCCGGTAGCCGCTGCGGCCTCCCGCCTTCCCTGCTCCGTCGAGGCAGCTGCCCCACGGCCCCGCGCAGGAGGTGCTGGCCCAGGCGCAGCGCACCCGTCTCGCATCGATAACCGCAGTGCCCCACGACCACCGTGCACGGTCTGCATCCTAACAAGCGTTTGCTGCGGGCGTGGCCATGGCGGTGCGGCCGCCGCCAAAGGCTCTACCTTTGAGGTACGCGGCGGCCGCACCTGGCCTCGCCGCAGAAACGCACGCCGTTAGACGGCCAATGGGCGAGCCCATCTCGCAACCCAGAGTCGCCCCTGATCGGCAGTATCGGCGAGGGCTCAAGCGCCGTCCTACACCAGAACAGGCAAGCTAGATTGTGCGAACTAGCTTCCAGCGCCAACACGAAATGCTCGAATTCCTGGTCACGCCATGCCACCAGCTTCTGGGGTCTCATGCCCGACAAGACATTTGGGGACTACCAATCCGATGGTCATCTCTGGGTTACCCTCGCCAGCGGCGAGTACTATCCCGACATCCTCCCTTTGGCCTGCAGAGCTCTACAAACCGGTTTTGGTTTCGTTTGGGTTGTTGGTAAAGTCGGCCCATTCTTCGACGGATCTGCTGACCAGCATCGCTGAAGAATCCGATGGCTGGATGCGAATCCAATTGTCGAGAGTATTTCGAAAATACGTGAGCCCAGAGACACCGGTTGAGATGCTGAAGAAGAAGAGCTCCATTCCTGTTCCCAGATTACCCAAGCCGGACCGCCCGGCCGATTTTGTGATCTTCGATGGTGATACTCCGATCGCTGTGGGCCTCGCGCGATACGACTCCGACCGCGGTGGCGCTCAGGAGGACGATCGCACAGGCCAATACCGTGACTGCGCCCAAGAGGTTCTCGGGTACGCCGCGAAGCACGGATTGAAAACAAAGGTCATCTTTGTCAATGATGGTCCTGGGCTACTACTCGGTTCGATGTGGCGCGACTATTCCACGCTTGAGTCGATGTGGTCCGGTAAGGTCAAGGTTGTAACGCTACGCATGCTCGAAGAGCGCATTTCGCACGATTGGTTGTTGTCCTAACTGAGGTGATCGCAGGTGGCTACTGGTGTCCCGAAGTCACGTCGTTCAACGCTCGGGGGAGAACCCCGCGAGCACGTCACGCGTACAAACGCGTCCATTGAGCTCACCTATGCCGGCAAAGCCCCAGCGGAGGAAGTGCTCAAAACGGAGGCTGGAGACTTTCAGCTTCAGGCTGGTGCCCCCTCGTCGAGAAACCGGCTTTACTTCGCCGACAACCTTCGCGCACTCGCGCACCTGAGAGATGATCCGGCCATCGCAGGCAAGGTGAATCTCATTTACATCGACCCCCCATACGCAACGGGGACCGTTTTCCATTCGCGCTCGCAGACGCACGCGTATGAAGACACCCTCGGTGGCGCCGCTTTTGTGGAGTTCCTCCGCCAACGACTGATCCTACTGCGTGACCTGCTCGCAGACGACGGATCCATCTATGTCCACCTTGACTCAAAGATGGTTTGCGAAATCAAGCTTGTGATGGATGAGATCTTCGGTCCAGCGCAGTTTCGCAATCTCATTAGCCGCAAGAAGTGCAATCGAAGAACTACACGACAAAGTCGTTCGGCAACATATCTGATTACATCCTGTTCTACACGAAGGGCACGAAGTACACGTGGCAACGGCCGGTCGAGGCCTGGACTCCAGGTCGTGCCAAAGAGTATCGCTATGTGGAGCCCGAGACGGGGCGAGCCTTCATGAAGGTCCCAGTTCACGCCCCGGGCGTCCGCAACGGTGAAACAGGAGGTGAGTGGCGTGGGATGCTGCCACCTCCCGGCAAGCACTGGCGAGTATCGGCCGAGTACGCTCGATGAAATGGATGCACGCGGGGGAAATCGCATGGTCGCCGAGCGGCAACCCGCGCCGGAAGGTCTACCTTGACGAAGCGCCGGCGTACCCGTTCAGGATATCTCTGGCCCGACTTCAGGATGCGCACAACCAGATGATCTGCATTAAGAGGGTATCCGACAGAGAAGAATTCAGACCCTATCAGGCGAATCATTCTGGCCTCATCAGATAGAGGGCGACCTTGTGCTCGGACTGCTTCGCAGCGTCCGGCACCACGTTGGTCTGCGCCGAAGAACTCGGGAGACGCTGGATAGGAGTCGACAGCAGCCCAGAAGCTGTGCGTGTCATGAGCTCGCGGTTCCGCGGTGGATCAACCCGTATGGGAGACTTCACCTCCACAGAAATGGGATACAAGAGGTAGAATCGCCTACTGGCAGCCCGCTCTCGAGCTATTCGGTCCGGAAGGTGACGACTCCCTCAGCGAGGAGCCCCTCGCGGCTCCCCAGATCACTGACTACTCGCTTTGGGTGCAGCGAGAGCTTGTCAGCGAGTTGCCAGAAGCAGTGGGCGAGAGCGTTGTGAGTAAATGATGCAGCTAGTCCGGCTTGCCGTCATGGCGGGTACGCACATGCGAATATGCTCTTCCTCTTGCCTACTTTCTCGTGTCCCAGAAGCGCGATCCAAGCTCGAGCGGTCATTGCGCACGGCAATCGCCAACGAATCCACTGCCACTCGCCCGGTTGTCGTCTAACAAGCGTTTGCTGCGGTCGGGGCCTGACGCCTCGGCCCGCGCGCTGTACGCTTCTTGAGGTACGCGCGGGCCTCGGCAGGCCCCGCCGCAGAAACGCACGCCGTTCGGCAGACTCGACTTGGGGGTAACCGAATGTTCGGCTTAGGTCGAATCAGTGCTCCTAGGTTTCTGCTTGTGGCTGGAGTAATCGTGGCCATGCAAGAGCTTCGTGCGCTCACTGGACACACGGCTCAGAGCGTGGGAAGCGCATTCGGCGTGGCCACCTAATCTCATTGCAGCAATCGGCTTCGTTCATCTTTCTGCCTTTCGAGTTGCGCGTTCACTGGCGGCGCTGTGGATGCATCGCGTTGGCCCTCAGGTTGTGAGCTGGCCCAGGGCGCGGGCTTATCCCGGCTCATTCCCAGTGTGACCCCATTAACGACCTCCTCGCTTCCATATGCGGGGCAGGGTGTTGCGTACGCACTGGGTGCTGCGGGCACGGCGTATTCGCGGGTCGAGTGACCGCAGGGAATAGCGCCTAACGAGCGTTTAGCGGTCGGGACCTGACGCCTCTCGGCCCATGCGCTGTAGACTCATTGAGGCACGCGCGGGCCTCGGCAGGCCTCGCCGCAGGAACGCACGCCGTTAGGCAGATGTGCAGTGGCCCCGTCGGAGGCGGAGTGTGCGATGGCTCGATTGGTCGAGCGGCCGTGCGCTCCCGGACCGTGGCAACAGCTGTCCGTCACGTTCCCCTTCTGGGACTCTCACCACCAAGCAAGGGAGGCACTGTGGACATCGAAAGTGTGATCCGGTTCTATGCCTTCTTGGCTGTTGCTGCAGTGGCATCGTCAGGTGCGTTCGCGCTGGCCTGGATGAATGGGCGCCGACGGATCCGTGGGCTGGAAGCGCAATCGAAGATCGAACCGCGAGGCCCGACTCGCCCACGAGGTTGAAGACTTGCGGGCGGGTCTCTGACCAAGTCTCGGAGCAGATGGCCCGCCTCGCCGACGGGCAAGCGTTTCTCGCACGGGCGGTGACGGAGCGTCGCTCCGACCTGACGCACCGGCGTGATGACTCTCGCAAGTGTCGCGGACCCCTCACTAGTCGACACACCTGTCATACCAGCGTTTGTTGCGGCCGTGGCCCAACCTCTCCACCCACATCATCCCCCCGACAAGGCGGCCTGATGCATCACTTTGCCCTCTCAGTTGCGCTCCTCGCCCTGGCCTGTGGCCCCCTGACGGCCCAGAGCCCGGCCGACACGCCCCGCGCCCTGTTCAAGGCCCTGCTCGACCTCGAGCCCGACCCGGCACGGGGCGCCACCGTCACCAACCTGGTCCTCACCCGGGGCACCGGGACGATCACGCTGGAGAGCGGCACCCCTCTCGCTCGCCAGGCCGGTGGGCCGGTGAGCCGCGTGGTCGGCGCGATGTTCGTGGGCACGGGATCGTTCCGGTTCACCGCACCCACCGCCATCGAGCGCGGCCAGCTCGACCCGGCTGGTCGGTGACTCCACCGTCAGTGCCAAGATCAAGCGCGTCTTCTTCCTCTTCACCGACTCGACCCGCGCCGAGCTGGAGCGGAGCGTGAAGTTCGGGCCGCAGGTGCCGGCCCCGGCTGCTGCGCGGCTCGCCAACGACGCCCTGGCGTACATCAAGCCGCCGGAGGACGGGCTTCGGCCCCGAGTTGATGCTGCCGCTCCTCAACAGCTCGGCCGGCGCCTTCTACGCCCACATCGACCGGGATGGCGGAAACCCGGTGATGCTGCAGATCGATCCCTTCAGCACCGAGCCGGTCCGACTCCTCACCAAGGCGCGCCGCGTGGGATGGCTGCGCACCACCGAGAGTGCCGCCCAGTTCGGCCCGGCGCCGGTGCCGACCGATGGATCGGACGTGAAGGCACCCTACGCCGCGCCCGAGTACCGCATCGACGCGACCATCGCCCGGACCGGCATGGGCGAGGCGCGCTTCTCCGCCATCACCACCATGCGGATCACCGCCAGCGAGGCGGTCGGTCCCTGGCTGCCGTTCTATCTCGCGCCCATCACGGTCGACTCGGCCCTCCTCCCCGACGGCCGAGCGTTGGCGCTCCAGAAGGCGAAGGACGGCACGCTGCTCTGGCTCGGCCTCCGGCGCCACTCCCGGCTGGTGGCTCCACCACCGTCCGACTGGTGTATGGCGGGGACCTGATCGATCGCTACGGCGACTTCTTCTTCCTCAAGTCCTCGTCGGTCTGGTACCCGCGGCCCCTCGAGAGTCGGCAGCGCGCCAACTTCGACCTGACCTTTCACACCCCCGAGTCCTACCGCTTCGCCTCCGTCGGGCTGCTCAAGGATTCCACGGTCGCCAACAAGGCGCTGACCACGCACTGGGTCAGCGACGGCCCGATCCGCAACGTCTCGTTCAACCTCGGCTTCTTCGAGGACCACCTCGTCGCCAGCAACGGGAAGCGCCCCGAGATCGTCGTCCTCCACTCCGACCAGGCGCTGCGGTCGTTCGGGATGCGCTCGATGGCGAAGGCCAAGGAATCGGTGGGCCAGGACGTCTCCCAGGCGGCAGAGTTCTTCACGGCCGTGTTCGGAGAGACGGACCATAAGCGATTGTATGCGACGATCATCCCCTACGGGCATGGGGAGGCCTTTCCCGGCCTGATCCACCTGAGCTACTCCACTTTTGCGGATGACGAAGGCGCGAACGGCGACTTCAACCAGTTCTTCCGCGCCCACGAAGTAGCACACCAGTGGTGGGGGGATTGGCGTGGACTTCGCCAGCTACCGGGACCAGTGGCTGAGCGAAGGCTTTTCCAATTTCTCGGGGCTCTGGTACACGCAGATCGCACTGAAGAAGAGCAAGTACTACTTCGATCAACTCGATCTCTGGAAGACCGACCTGCGCGCACGGCAGGGTGAGGTTGGCCCGGTCGGCCTGGGCTATCGGACCGCGACGGCGTCCGACGGCTCGGAGTACGGCCTGGTGGTGTACCAGAAGGGCGCGTGGGCGCTGCACATGCTTCGGATCCTGATGCTCGACCTCCGCACCATGAAGGAGGAGAAGTTCGAGGCCACGATGCGCGACTATTTCCAGACCTACAAGGGGCGCGCCGCTTCGACTGACGACTTCCGGCGGATCGCCGAGCAGCATGCAGGGAGCCCCCTCGACTGGTTCTTCGATCAGTGGCTCACCACGACCGCGATCCCCGAGTACCGGGTGGCATGGACTGCCGCTCCGGGAGAGGCTGGGAAGTACGTGGTCAAGCTCCGGGTGAAGCAGCAGAACGTGTCGGAGACGTTCCTGGCGTACGTTCCAATCAAGCTCGAGCTGGAGGGCGGGGGGGTGGCGAGGCTCCGGGTGAAGGTGCAGGGGCCGCTCACCGAGATCTCCCCTGCCACCGATGCCGGCGAAGCCGACGTCGCTGCTGTTCAACGACCTGTCAGGTGTGCTGGCGGACGTCCGCATGGAGAAGTGGTAGGGCGAGTCGCCATACCTGAAAGCGCGAGGGGGTTTCCTTGGACGGTTTCAATTTCACCGACCGTGTCCGGCATGGACTCCAGTTGGCCCGTGAGGAGGCAGGCCTCCTCGGCCACGAGTACGTCGGCCCCGAACACCTGCTGCTAGGTCTGCTCCGCGTCGGCGGCCGCGGCCTGGCGGCGCTCGAGGCCCTCCCGGTCTCCATTCCGGACCTTCGTGCCAACCTGCTGGCAGGGCTGACGCCTGGTCGAAGCGTCATCGCCGACCCCGAGTTGCCCTACACCTCGCGCGCCAAGAAGTCGTTGGAACTCGCGATGGTCGAGGCCCGTGAACTCGGGTATACCTACATCGGCACCGAGCACCTCCTCCTCGGGCTGCTCCGCGAAGAGAAGGGGATCGCCGCGCGAACGCTGCTCGCGGCCGGCGTCACGCCTGCGATACTTCGGGCTGAGGTCGTCCGCTCGCGCGGGAGCTCGGCGGACGCAACCCCGGCGGCGCAGCGTCGGCGCGATCTGGTGCCGTCGCGGTGACCGTGGTGCTCGAGCATGCTGATGGTCGAATGGTCGCCGCCAAGTTTGCCGATCGGGCAGCGCGATCAGCTACCTGGCTGGGTCCGCCGAGGGCTGACATCGGTCACTCTTGCCCCCCGTGACCACTGCCCACATCCTTGGGAAGCCCACGCGAAGCATGCCATTCACCTGTTGAGCGGGATCTGACCATCCATCCAGCCATCACGCGATCCGCCCTGGTCGCCATCCTGACGATGGCGCCGGCGCACGCGCTCGTCGCACAGTCGCCGCCCAAGTCCACCCGCGCATCGCGACTCACGGGGCAGGCACCACAGATCGATGGCCTGCTCGACGATGCCGCCTGGGCCAGCGCGACGGTCATTTCGGATTTCGTGCAGCGGGACCCCGACGAGGGGAAGGCGCCGAGCGTGGGGACCCAGGTCCGTATCCTCTATGACGACGACGCGCTCTACATCGCGGCGCGGATGCACCGGCCGGACGCCCACGCGATTCGCCGTTCGATCAGTCGGCGCGACTCCGAGAGCGACGCCGAAGTCTTCACGGTGTCGCTCGACCCGTACCACGACCGCCAGACCGGGTACTCCTTCTCGGTCAACTCCGGCGGCGTGCGTGGCGACTGGTACCACCCGCAGGACCAGGAGGGTGGGCGCGAAGCGCAGTTCGAGCCGGTCTGGAGCGCCCACGCTCGCGTGGACGACCAGGGGTGGTCGGCTGAGATGCGGATCCCGTTTTCACAGTTGCGGTTCAACCCGGGGGACAACCAGATCTGGGGGCTGCAGCTCACGCGGAACATGCCCGACAAGAACGAGAAGGACAGCTGGGTCCTGATCCCCCGCAATGTGGCAGGGTTCTTCTCGAAGTTCGGGCAGCTCGAGGGGATCAGCGGGATTCCCGTGGCACGGCGCCTGGAGCTGCTCCCCTACGTCACCGGCGGGCTGACCTATCGCGCCAATGTGAACCCCCGGAATCCCTTCGAGGAGAAGGCATCCGGCCGCGTGGGGGGCGATCTCAAGATGGGGCTGGGTCCCAACCTGACCCTGAATGCCACCGTGCTCCCCGACTTCGGTCAGGTTGAGGCCGATCCCGCGGACGTCAATCTCTCCGCCTTCGAGACCGTGTTCACCGAAAGGCGACCGTTCTTCACCGAAGGGGCGGAGGCGCTCACCGGGCTCGCGCAGAACTTCATCAACCGGCCAGTCTATTTCTACAGTCGCCGCATCGGCGCACCGCCGCGAGGAACGATCAGCGGCGACTTCGTCGATCAGCCGAGCAACACCACCATTCTCTCGGCCGCGAAGGTCACCGGGCGGCTCACATCGGGGCTCTCGATCGGCATGCTCGCGGCAGTGACACCGTCGGAACAGGCCCGCTCCTACGATTCCCTCCCCGAGCGCTCCGATGCCGTCGCCGTCGAACCGGCGAGTGCGTTTGCCGTGGTACGGATGCAGCAGGACTTCGGGAAGCAGCAGTCGAACGTGGGGTTCAATCTCACCCACGCGCATCATTTCGTCGACGAACGCGGTGGCCTGCAGGACATTCTCGCTCGCGACGCCATCAGCGGCGGCCTCGACTTCAAGCTCCGGACCCAGCAAGGGAAGTACGAGCTCACGGGCTTCGTCGGGGGCAGCTACGTCGCCGGTGATTCGACGGCCATTGCGCGGTTGCAGCGCGGCAGCGCGCACTTCTTCCAGCGGCCGGACCAGGATCACATCCGGTACGCCACGGGTCGCACCTCGCTCAGTGGCTATACCGCCTCGCTCCGTCACGACAAGAACGCGGGCTATTCATTCTGGGGCATCCAGCTGCTCGCCCGCTCACCCGGCTTCGAGATCAACGATCTCGGGCGGATGCAGACGGCCGACGACATCGATTTCAACGCGGATTTCGGCGTACGCAATTCCAAGCCGAAGAAGGCATACCGCTTCTACATGCTCAATCTGGCCACGCGGGCGGGATGGAACTTCGGCGGTGTGCGCCAGTATTCCAACCTCGGCCTCAGCTCCAACCTCACCTTCAACAACTTCACGCGGGCCTCCCTCAACCTCTCCTACAACCTCCGCTCCACGAGCGATGTGCTCACCCGCGGCGGTCCGCTGATGGGAACCCCCAACTCGTGGAGTATCACGAGCGGCTTCAACAGCCGCCCGAACATTCCGGTGACCTGGAGCGTCAACCTTGGCCACACCGACGACGAACTCGGTGGCTGGTCGTGGACCGCGCGCTCGACGTTGTCGGTGCGGCCCGGCGCGCGCTGGCAGGCGTCCGTCGACCCGACCTACACGCGCTCCATGGACACCCGGCAGTACGTCACCACCAGGAGCGGCGGCCCGGCGGCGACCTTCGGCAGCCGCTACGCCTTCGCGACCGTCGAGCGGAGCCAACTCTCGGCGCGGTTCCGGCTCAACTACGCCATCACGGCCAACTTCACCGTCGAGGCGTACGCCGAGCCCTTCGCGGCGAGCGGCAAGTACTCGACGTTTGGCGAGCTCGCTGCACCAAGGAGCCGACTGCTTCGGGAGTATGGTGCGGCAGGATCCGGGACGGGGATTGTCCGCAATCCGGACAGTTCGTATACCGTGACGGATGGCGCGCAGAGCTTCGCCCTCCCGAATCTCGATTTCAACCGACTCTCCTTCCGCTCAAACCTGGTGCTTCGCTGGGAGTGGCAACCGGGGAGCACGGCGTATGTCATCTGGCAGAACAACCGTCAGCAGTTCACCCCTACGGCACGGTGGTCAGTGCGGGGCGGCTTTTGATGCGATCGGCGCGGACGGAGACAACTTCCTGGCGCTGAAGGTGAGTTACTGGCTTGGGGTGAAGTAGCGAAGCCACACGGTGGCCGCGATGGGCCCCGCCGGAGAACCGCACGCCGTCAGGGTGCAATCACGAGGTATCCAATGAGCACTTCCCGACGCCTACGCGCGGTTTTCCAGCTCGCCCTGATCTCCGCGGCCTGCTGGGGTCTCGTTGGAGTGATCCTCAACCTGATTGGGGCCATTGCCATTGGCCGGGATCTGGGCTCTTGGTCCCCGATGCCGGTCTTCGGCCTCTTCGGCTTCTATGGCTTGATCGCCGGGGCGGCGTTCGGTGTCGTCCTTGGCCTGTGGCGACCCGATCCCAATGGCGCTGAACTCCGGGCACGACGTGCCATCGGATTCGGCGGAATCGGCGGCGTGCTCGTCTTTCTCCTCGTGGCGGTTGTTGCCAGGCGATCGATGCCCGGAATCTCGATCGGCGACCTGGCAAGTGGTGCGGCGCTGTTTTCCGTCATTGGCGGTGTGACAGGACTTGGTATCCAACGGGTCGCGAGACGCGGGGCGCTACCGGCCGGCACTGACACCCCAAAGTCGATTGCGCCCTAACAGGCGTTTGCTGCGGTAAGGGCCGGACGCCTCGGCTCACGCCCCGTAGCTTTGCGAACGCACGCGCGGGCCGCGGCAGGCCCCGCCGCAGCAACGCACGCCGTTGGGGCAACTGAGGGTTTCTCGAACACGCGGACGATGATGCATCCTATCAAATGGCCTGCGACGGCGGTGGTCTTGGTGTTCGGGCTCTCAGCGTGCCGGGACCAAGAGGTGCTGAGTACCGAGCTTGCAAACGCGAGAATGGTTCCCATCGTGTGGGACACCTCTGCGTCGGCCGCTGCCAACGATTCACTGCAGGCTCCAGCAAGCACCTGTGCCCTTCGGTTGCGGGACTCTCTGACAGGCACGGAATACCAGATCCAGCGGCTCTCAAAAACGCGAACAAATCCGGGCGCTCCAGCAGGGACGGCCCCTGTCTGGGCGCAGCGCGGAGACTATGGAAGATCCTGCCTGAGCCGAACAAGGGCTCGCCGACCGCATACGTTCGCATTGAGTGTGGGACATGGAAGGTGGAGGGGCTTGTCCCAGCTAAGCGACGTGCGGCGACGCCCTAGGCCGGTGTGCAACCTGGTAGATGGTTGACTCCGTCATCCGGCTCCATGGTTGACACTCCGAGTTACTCCCTCCCGCCCAGAGACCACTGAATGTCCCGCTCCTCAAGTATCCGGCTCAGCCTCGCCACCCTCTGCCTCGCGGCGAGCCTTCCAGTCGCGCTGCCGGCGCAGGGCCCCAAACTGAGTGTTTGGCCGGTGGCACAACTGGACCCGATCGGGCTGGCGGGGAACAGCCGTTCCCCCGCGATGTACGGCGGGCAGTTGCTGCTGCTCTACCACCCGACGGACGCGCAGTGGCGCTACGGGGTCAGCCTGAGCGCCTCCGGCGCATCGACTCGCTCCGGGCCGGATCGCTTTTCCAGTACGTCGGCGGGTCTTGGCCTCGAGGCGCGCCGCCTGCTGGGGTCACCTGGCGTCCGCCCCTATCTGGTTGGCACGGCCGCGATCGCCAACCTCCGAGTCGACGAACCCTATGAGATCGGTGGAGGGCTCACCCTCTTCGGCGGGAGCGATGCGACGAGCGCGATCCTTGGGACGGGCGTCGGGGTCGAGGCCGAGCATGGCCGATTCCGGCTCTTCGCCGATGTGCAGTATCACTGGCGCAGCAACGCCATTTACGGCCGTTCCGCCCTCCCGCTCCGCCTCGGCATGCGCCTCGGCAGGGATGCGGCACCCTGAGCCGGGAGCGCCTCCGCGGACTGGGTGGCGGGGGTGGGCCCTCACCGGTGGCCGGGTGGCAGTAGCTTCAATGGAAGGGGGGGCAGTCCGGGGCATTTGTGGTTGCATGGCCAGCATGGAGATACCGTGAACGAACCAGGAATGCGTTTCCCCTCGAAAGTCGATAAATGGCTGGTGGCACTCGTTGCCCCCGCGCTCCTCGTCGGCCCGGTATCGCTGATTGCCCTCGGACAGACCGGCTCCATCGGTGCGATCCTCTTCACAGTGGCGGTGAGCGTTGTTGTTGCAGCGCCGATCGTCTGGATCTTCACCGCCACCGCGTATTTCGTGACCGACACCGAGCTCATCGTCCGCTCCGGTCCTTTGCGGATCGTGGTGAAGCTCCAGGCCATCGAGCGCATCCGCTCCACCGCCACGCTGCTCTCCTCGCCGGCGCTCTCGTTGGATCGACTCGAAGTCCAATACGCCAAGCGCAAAGCGGTGGTCATTTCACCCGCGGACAAGGCAGGCTTCGTGACGGCGATCCAGCGCCGCGTTCCGGGTGTTGTCGTGGAGCTCAAGACAGCGGGTCGAAGTTCGGCCACCTAGCCGCTGTCTGCTGCGGTGGGGGCCCGACGACTCGATCCGCCCGCTGTAGCTTCACGAGGGCACTCGCGGGCCTCGACGGGCCCCGCCTCGGAACCACAACCCTGTGGGCCCCAACAGGAGCATCATCTCCGTGCTGCATCTCGGTCCCCTCGTGGCGAGTCTCGTGTTGTGCGTCCCCCTCGGACTCGCGAGCTTCGCGCTGGCGGAACGGTGGCTGGGCAGGCGGCGCAATGCGGCGCAGCGCTGCGCGCGCTGCGACGGGCCACTCTATGCGCCCGGTACCCGTCAGGGACCTTCGTTGCTTGAGGGCCTTCAAGTGTGCGGGCCGTGCAGCACCAGGAGTCGGCAACGGTTGCAGCGCGCGCTTCTCCTCGCAGGGGTCCTCGCCATCCTGTCGGTCGGCGCTGGTGTCGTGCTCGCGATCTCGGAAGGCGGCGTGTGGTGGGCAGCTCCGCTGGCGGCGGCCGTTGAAGGCGCACTGTTGTATGGCGGGACGCTCGCCGTGATGAAGCGACTTAACCGGAAGCGGGCAGCTGAACTCGCAGCGAACGGTGAGATGTGGCCGGGGGTGGAAGCGGGAAGCGGTCGGACGAGTGTTCCACCGATCCGCGGCAGTGTCGCGCCCTAGGTAGCTTGGCCGCCGAACCGCACGCCGATCGATCACCATTCGACGGGGGAGAATCCCATGATCCGGCTTCGCCACCCCGTCAGCCTCGTCCTCGCCCTGGCGCTCTCGTCCTGTACCAGGAGTGCTCCGAAAGTTGATCAAGTGTCCCACCGGCTGGTGGTGGACACGGTGGCGAGCGCCGATGATGGCGTGTTCTTCCGGCCGGCCGATATGGTGATGCTACCCTCTGCGCAACTTGCCGTTCTTGAGTACACCCCCTCGTCGATCATCGTGATTGACCCATCCACCGGCGCCCTCGTGCGTCGAATCGGGGAACCGGGGAAGGGGCCAGGCCAGTTGCTCACCCCGCTGGGCCTTCAACTGGTCGGTGACACGTTGGTCACCCTGAACGTCGGGAATGGCCGCATCGAGCGCTTCCTCAGCGAAGGAAAGAGCCTTGGCTCGAGCCCGGCTCCAGATGGGATTGCGCTGGGGCGATTCGTCCTCAATCCCGACGGTGGCATCCTGGCACCGACCGCAGGCGCTGAGGGGACGCTCCTCCGCGTTCTGACTCCGTCAGGAGCGGTGGCGCATACCATTGGTCAGCCCGTTGTGGCATTCAACCGCGAGTACGACTTGGGGGCGTTCCGCCAGTTGGCCGCACAGGCCAAAGTGCCGCCCTACTACGCCAATGATGTCCTGGCCGCGATGACCGCTGATTCCCTATTCTGGCTGGCCTTTGCGTCTGTTCCGGAACTCGCCGTCTACGAACGCGGTGGCCAAAGGAAGGCAGTAGTGCGATTGCCAGATTCTGCCGCTGCTCCCATACTCGACGAGTATCGACGCCGGAACCAGGAGGAATCGCAGACTCCCCGGTTTCACCCGTTGCTCTACTTCGCTGACGTGCGAGTTGTCGGCAACATGGCGTGGGCTCTGCTCAAGAGCCCTCCCGATGTGGATGCGCGAGTCCTCGTCGCTGATTCCAGTGGGAGGGTGGTCGCTGATCTGGTTTTTGCAGGAGCAAAGGACGTCTGGCGGATTGCCCCCGATCTGTCGCGGGGGAA
Source organism: Gemmatimonadota bacterium (assembly GCA_016720805.1). NCBI lineage: Bacteria > Pseudomonadati > Gemmatimonadota > Gemmatimonadota bacterium. The sequence continues at coordinate 15,008 of JADKJZ010000015.1, forward strand.
GATCTATCTCAGCTCAGCACCGGCCTCCGAGATCTACAGCGCCACGTTGCCGAAGGCGCTGGTCAGGTAGCAGCTAGCTCGCGAGCGTGGTTTCCTAGGAGGAAAATGTGAAGCGCTTTGTGTCGTCCGGCGGCCGTCTCCTGCTCGCCATGCTCTGCTTTGGAGTGATGGGACTCTCGGCACAATCACTCGCTTGCCGGGAAGGCCCCAAGACATCCGGCCCGGAGACTGTCGGCCGGCTTGAGCCGTGGCCCGCGCTTTCAGAGGAGCTCTTCATCGGCCCGGATGCCCGCTCCACGCTTCTCGCGGATGGCAGCGTCGTGCTCGTTGATCGCGCGAAGAACGACTTGATCCGCATCGATCGGACATCGGGACGAATCACACGACTGGCGCGCCAGGGCGAAGGCCCCGGCGAGATCAAGGGCGTGATTGCCGTGCTGTCGGGCCCGGGCGACACAATCGCGGTGATCGATCTCGGCAATCACCGAATCATGCGGTGGACCCGGTCGGGTAAGCCGGTATCGTCACAGCCATACAAGTTTCTTCCGATCCCAACCGCACATTGGCAGCTTGGACCTGAGCTTGTCGAGGTTGCGCGCTCCTTGGGGGCACGCGGCAAGGCCGAGGCCACGGAGATGAGCTTTCGACTTCTCCGAGCCGACAGCACCGTGGTCCTCCGTAGCTTGAAGCTGCCGGACCCGCCGAGCGAGATCGGGATCTTTTCCCAGACCGGCATTTCTGCACCGCTCGGTGTCGCCCGGATCATGCTGGCCACCGGAGCCTCCCCCGACATCACGGTCGCCGAGCTTCGCGGAGGCCAGGACCGGATCGTCCACCTCGGGATTGGCGAGCCGGTCCGGACGAACCAGGCCATGGCGACCCGCCTGGTAACCCTCGCGTCCACGCAGCTTCCTGAGGCAAGCCGCGAGGCAACGGTGTCGGGGATGCTGCAGATGGTGCCGATCAACCCGACCTATCCGCTCTTCAGTCGGGTCGTGGCCGGCTCGGGAGGGACGATCTGGGTCCAGCGCACGTTCAGTGGCACGGATCCGGGGCCGAAGGATCCCCCCGTCACCTTCTCGATGAATGACCTGAGCGGATACCGATGGGAGCAGTTCAGCGCCACGGGAGCACGGATGGCGGAATGTCTCATGCCGCAGGACTGGAGAGTCCTGGGGGTCGGCGCCGGGTGGGTACTGTTTGCGAAGGATGATGCTGACAACATGCGGCTCTTCACCTGGCACCCGAAGTAGCCTTGCCCCATTCACTGTAGCCCTACGAACGAAGGCGCTGGTTTGCGTAGGCACCGCCTCGAGGAGCGCACGATCCTCGAGCGACTCGATTCCCCCGGAGCCACAGTGACCTCTCCCCGCTGGTTCATCTCGTTCGCCGGCCTCATGGTGCTCGCTGCCTGCAGCGACCGCGCACCGAGTGCCACCCCACTGCCGACGTGGACCCTTCGGGAGGAATGGCGCGTGGGTGGCGAGGCCGAGGGGCCGCATTCCTTCGATGCCAACTTCGGTGTGGCGATGCTCCCTGGCGACACCCTCATTCACTTTGACTACCAGGACCAGCGATTTCACCTCCTCGATCGTAACGGACAGCCGGTGCGCAGTTTCGGCCGGAAGGGCACTGGCCCGGGTGAACTCGCCGATGCGAACGGCTTCGTCGTGACCCAATCCGGGCTCATCATCGCGCACGATCGCGGCACCCACCGACTCAGCCGCTTCGATGCCGCCGGGCGTGCCCTCGGCTCTGTCGTGGTGCCGAGCGAGTACAGGCCGGGCGTGCGCTGGGACGCGCAAACGCTCGATGATGGTCGGCTTCTGGAGCGGTACGCCACGATCGTCGACTCGCTCGGCACCGGGGTGTGGTTCGACCGCGCCCGGCTCTGGGCCACGGATCTCGCCTCGTCGGAGGAGGTGAAGCGCGACTCCTGCATGGTGTCGCACCGGCCGGCGGGTGGACAGACCAACATCGCCACCATGACGGGCCCCAACGCCGCGATTGGGCTCCTCCCCCTTCCGTTCTCCGGCCCTTGGTTCGCGACAGCGGTCGACCCGGCAGGGTTCATCTGGGCGCAATCCGCTCGTGGCAGCTCGGTGCTGAAGAAGTTTCCGATTGGCCAGTGCGCGCCAGTCGCGCAGCTGACCTTGTCGGCGGAGACCCCCGCGATCCCGGCCCCGGTTCGCGACTCTGCCAGGGCGGCATTGGCCCGCTTCCCAGCTGCTGCCGGCGGCGCCTTGCCGAAGGACCTCGTGCTCCCGGATCGCTTTCCACCGTTCTTCACCCTGCATGTGGACGATCGGCACCGCCTCTGGGTCCAACGCTTCGGACCAGGCGGGGAGCAGGTGATGGAAGTCTTCGACTCCGCCGGAGTAGCGGTCGCACGCGTGGACAATTTTCCGCTCAATGCGCGCGGGCCGCTGCTGTTCCAGCAGGGAAGGGTCTACGGCTTCGTCGCGGACGAGTCAGGCGTCAAGCACCTGGTCGCTCTGGCGATTCAGCAGTAGCGTCGGGGGCGAGGTCTAGCCGGCGGTTGCAGCGTTCCCCGGCTGGAGCGCACTTGGCGGTCGGCCATAACCAGTATGCGGTACCACGTCTGGGAGGAACCATGACTACGTTGAAGTTCATCTCCGCGAGTCTCCTGGTTGCGCTGTGCGCCGCGTGCACCGACTCGCCCACTGGGAGCCCGGGCCGGTCGGTGTTCATCGTTGTCCCGGAACAGGTCGCGGTCCGCTCCGGGGCGAGTGCGCAGCTGGTAAACCACAGCGGCGGCCCGATCCATGTCGGAGCCATCTCGTGCGGCGTGCAGACCGACCGACAAACAGACGCCGGGTGGACTGAGGTCCCACGCCGCGGGAGCGACTGCCCTCAGCCGGACTTCCTCCTGGCGAATGGGACAGCCTACACCTTCGTCTTCTCGACCCCGACCACCAGCGGCAACTTTCGTTTGCGCCTTGGCGCTGACGACCCGGTGATTTCCAACAAGTTTGCCGTGCGGTAGACCCCGGACCTTGGTGGTCTGGACAGCCAACGCTTCCCGCTGGCCCGACCTCGCCTGCCGGATTCCGAGCTCTGCTCACAACACTGGCGTCATTCGCCGTCCCGCCCACACTACAGCCCCACGACTGCCGCCCCTCGCCGACCACCGGAAAGCCCCCCGGGTGGCTTCGGTGGTGGCGGTGGTGCCTCACGGGCGGGCAGGTGGCTATAGCTTCCTTGGAGTCGCCGGGAAGGGATCTTCCGCAGGGCTGTCCTCGCTGTATGCTGCCTGCACCTCTGGGGCTGCAGTCGCTCGGCTCGCCTTGCCGTAGAAGCACACGGCCGCAGGCTGCGCTAGGTGGATCCGAATCTCACTCCCCCGTCCCCGTAATCGCGGAGCTTGCAATGCGCGCATTGAGCCTGATCGTCACCCTCGCCTTCCTTGCCGCACCGGCGCACGCACAACGGGCCGAGCCCGCGCTGCAGCCGCAGATGCGCTCGACATCGTTCCTGGCCGGGGTCGGCAATGCCATGGGGTGGTTGGGGGTCCAAGGCGAGAAGTACCTCGGCAGTGGCCGGATGTCTCTCTTCGGGGGCCTCGGCTACACCCCGTCGGTCATTGAGGGCGATGCCAACGGCGTCACGGTCGCGGTCGGTGTGCGTGGGTATACCGCCGGTGTCAGGCACCGTGGCTTCCTCGAGCTCAGCGTGGCGCAGATCGAGGTCGAGCAGAGCTGCTTTGCGCACTGTCGTCGTCCCTACGGACCGGGCCTTCAGGCCGGCTACCAGTACGTCGCCAACGGCGGCTTCACGGCGTCGCTCTCCGGTGGGGTGGGCTACGCCCCAAACGGGTCCGGCAACGCCGCGGGATTGATGGGTCTTGGCTTTGGATACACGTGGCGTCGATGAGCTGCCCTCCATCGGCCGCCTGAGCAGCCTAACCCGCGTCCGTTGCTGTCAGCGCGTGACGCCTCGGGATCGCGCAAGGCAACACATTGGAGTCAGCATGCGTAAGAGCCTCGTTCTCTTTGCCCTCCTCGCCGCCATGCCGAATGCACTCCGACCCACCATGTCGGCACAGGCCGCAGATTCGAGTTATCTGAGTCTCGTCCGGCGACTGGTGAGTGATTCGTTGCGAAGCGCAGGCAGCAGACAGGGGGAACAGTTCTTTGCCGGCGATTCCGCCACGCGTGCGCTCCTGAAGGCGAGCGGCGTCATTGGCGCGAGCATGGACCCGCCACCTCCAGTGCTGAACTGTCCCGATATTCGCCTCACGGGTGCCGAGGCGTCGCCGGTTGGATACCAGGTCGTCGTGCGGGGGGCTCCCGGTGCTGATTCCGTCCGGAAGTGGGTAGAAGTCACCGTGAGCTGCAGCTATCCTCACCGTGCGCCGTTCAGCGGACGTTTCAGTTTCTTTCAGTCGTGCAGGTGGGAGCTGCGGCGGACGACAGGCGGATGGACGATCGCAGGGAGGGAGTCGTGCAGGATCACCTGATCGCGGTGGTTGGCATCGCCGGGGTCGTGTTGTTCGCGCTGTACCTGCTCACTCTCGGCGGTGGGGCGATCATCTACCCCGAGACCACGAAGCGATTTCTTGGCGGCTTCGCGACGTCGCAACGGACGCACTTTACCGAACTCGCGCTGCGCGTCGTGGCGGGTGCCTCGCTCGTGTCGAGCGCACCACGGATGGCGTTTGGCCAGGGGATCGCGCTCTTCGGTTGGATGCTCGTTGTCACATCCCTTGCCCTGGCGATGATTCCCTGGCGACTCCACCATCGCTTCGCGGCGTGGGCCGTCCCACAGGCCACACAACACATGACGCTGGTCGGTATCGTATCCATCGTCGGTGGGCTGGCTGTGCTGGCGGCGCTGCTCCTTCCGCGCATCGCCGGCTAACACGCGGCAGCTGAACGCGCCGTGATGTACCATTCTGCGTCAGTCTCCTCGGAGGTTCAGATGGACCCGCAACTCAGCGGCGTCGCGATCGGCCTCCTGTTCGGGGCCGCCAAGGTTGGCCTCATCGCCACAGTGGGTTTCGCGATCGCCTGGTGGAGAGGGCGGAGAAGGGTCGCCGAATTGGAAGCCGCCCGGTCCGATCCGGACCTCATCGAGGAGCGATTGGCGGCGCTCGAACGCACGGCGGACTACACGGCGACCCAGCTCGAACGCCTCCTCGAAGGCCAAGCCACGCTGCTTCGGCAATTGCCCGCGCCCCAACCACGAGCGACAACAGACGCCGCGACCCCCACAAGGTCTGCGTCATGAAGCCCCGACACCTGGCAGATATCGCCCTGCTCACCCTCGCTGCACAGTTTGGCGCGCAGAGCCCCAAGCCGCCAATCATCGAGCTGCGCATCGCGGCGACGAAGGACCATGTGTGGGACAGGTGGCGTGATGGCCTCCTCGAGGTGAACACCGGGACCCGCGGGCCTTCGCAGCTCCCGCCACAGTAGATGCCTGAGAGTCTTGCGGGCCCAAGTGCTGGAGATCTATCTCTGATGAACAGACTACCCCTGCTCCTGGCGCTTCTCCTCTTGGGTTGCAACCGCGAAGCCGCCCGCGAGCCCGCCGCGATACCGGATCTCATCGAGCTCCGGACGCCGCTGCCCAATGCGATTGTCCAGACCCCCCTCACCCTTGAAGGCAGGGCCCGGGGGCCTTGGTTCTTCGAGGCGTCATTTCCCGTCCACCTCCTCGATGCGGACGGCGACACCCTCGCCGTGATGCCCGCACACGCCGACGGGGAATGGATGACCGAAGCATTCGTGCCGTTCAAGGTCACCCTCACCTTCACACCGCCTGCCTCGCAAACGGGAACCCTGATCCTGGCCAAGGACAACCCGTCGGGCCTGCCCGAGCATGCGGCCGAACTCCGGGTTCCGATTCGGTTTCGCTAACCGTACCGACTCGAGGCGTCGCAGGAACGCGCGACGCCAGACGTCGTTCTTGAACCCCCGGAACCCCACCCAATGCTCGCACTCCTCCTGACCCTCATCGCCGCGTCGCCGCCTGCCTGCGGCACACCCGATCGGCAGCGAGACGTCCGCCCGCACAACTACGTCTTCTTTGGGCAGGAGCGAGGCCGCATCGCCGACACCGCCTTCCTGTCGAACCCGAACATCGTCGGCGCCCAACTCAAATACACCTGGCGCGAGCTCGAGCCCGCCCAGGGGCGCTATGACTTCCGCGCCATCCGCCACGATCTCGCCTTCCTCAAGCGCCACGACAAGCGGCTCTTCCTGCAGCTGCAGGACGTCTCGTTCAGCAAGACGCCGGTGACCCCGGACTACCTCCGCACCGACCCCGCCTACCACGGCGGCATCGCCGCCAAGTACGAGGCCGACGCCGACGGCCGGACACAATTCGCCGGCGCGGTCGCCAGGCGGTGGGACCCCGCGGTCCGCGATCGCTACGCGCATCTCCTGACGGCACTGGCCAAGGAGTTCGACGGCGCCGTCGAGGGGATCGTCATGCCGGAGACATCGATCGGCTTCGAGGACCCAGCACGGCAACCCGCCGGCTACTCCCCCGCGTCCTACGCCGCCGGCATCCGTGAGATGCTCTCTTCGGCGCGCGGCGCGTTCCAACGGTCCTGCGTTATCATTTATGCCAACTTCATGCCCGGTGACTCGCTCTCGAATGACGGTCGCGACTTCCTCCGAAGCGTGCATGCCCACGCGGCAACGATCGGCGCCGGGGTCGGCGGGCCGGACATTCTCCCCTACCGTCCCTGGCAGCGGATCAACAGCCTCGGCCTGATCGAGAAGCGCCCCCCAGGGGTGATCGCCGCGATGGCGGTGCAGGACGGGAACCTCGCCGACCGAGACCGCGACACCGGGCAGCAGATCACCGTCCCCGAACTCTACGCCTTCGCCACGACCCGCCTGCGGCTCAACTACATCTTCTGGGGTACCGAAGAGCCGTATTTCACCTCGGCCGTGCTCCCGTTCCTTCGCGCGCTCACGAGTCGGTAAACGCAGTCCACCCACCGGAAACCGGATGACGCAGCCAGTGAAGTACCTGCTTCTCACCTTGGGAGCCATCGGCTGTTCGGACGGAGGCGCTCCGGGCCGAGTTGGTGCGGCCTCGCGCGACAGCGGCGACATCCGGATCGTCGAGAACGCCTTCGATGGTGGTGGAGGGCGACTCGCTGTCGACACCACTCCTGCCTTCCGGATTGGCAGTGGGGCGGACGCGGCGACGCCACTCTTCGGACATGTGACGGCGGTGCATGTCCTCGCGAGCGGCACGATCGCCATCCTCGACCTCACCGCGCCCAACCTGCTCTTTGTCGACACCACGGGGACGGTGCTGGGCCGAGCCGGCGGGAAGGGGAGCGGCCCTGGGGAATTCCCCGGAAGCCAGGGCGGAATGGTCCAGACCTTTGCGGGTCGAGGCGATTCGATCTACGCCGTGATCAACCGCTCCGACGTGGCCGTGTTTGTGCCGGGTCGTTTTGTCCGGGCGTTCAAGCTCACCGCGCTCCCGGACGGCGGCTTTCCGATGCCGGTGGCCGTGGTCGGGTCGAGCCTCGTCGCCACCAGGCGGCTGCCGCAATCGCCGCGCGCTCCAGGGGTGTATCGCGACTCGGTCACCCTCCAGCGCTATGCCCTCGACGGAACGCTCGGCGAAGCGCTCGACGGGGTGCCCAACGTGGAGACGCGGCAGCACCCGATGGGGTCGTACCCGGCGCCGTTCGGGAAGCGGCTCCAGGTGGCGAGCAAGCAGGACTGGATGGTGACCGGCTTCCCTGAGCACTTCGAGATCGCCTCGCGGAATCCCAATGGTCGGGTCGCCAGGGTTGTCCGACTGTCGATGCCGGCGGTTCCGATGACCGAGGCGGTGGTGGATGGGCACAAGTCACGGCTGTTCGACAACTTTGGTGGCAGCCCCGAAGAGCGGAGCGCCATGGAGGCTGACCTCTCCCTCGATCAGCTCCCGAAGACCCTGCCAGCGTACTCGGCAGTGAAGTTGGACGGGATGGGGCGGGTGTGGGTGCGCGAGTATATCGAGCTGGACGGGATGGGCCCCATGAACGCCGACATGGGGAAGGGCCCTCGGTGGCACCCGGATCGTCCCGCCCGGTGGTGGGTGTTCAGCAACGACGGCGAGTTCCTGGGGACCGTGCGGTTGCCGCTGGGCTTCGTGGTGCATGACATCGGCAAGGATCACATCGTCGGCGTCGTCCGCGACGCGGACGATGTCGAGTATGTCGTGGGCTATCCCTTTCGGGTAGCACGGTAGGCTGTGGCCGCGCGGGCCTCGGCAGGCACCGCCGCAGAAACGCACGACGCCAGTTGTCCACGATGGAGTGAGGAACCACGATGATCTTCTCTCGTCAATTCCGGGCATTGTTCAAGCTCGCCGCACTCTGGGCCGGTCCGTGGTTCCTGCTCGGGCTGGTCATCGGATGGCGGAGCTGGTCGTCGCCATCGGAGCTGCCCGGATCGCGCGATCCGTTCTCGCTCGGCGGTTGGCTGATGCTCCACGCTCTCGTCTACGCGATGTTCGGGGTGATCTCGGGTACCGTGGCCGGACTCGTCATCGCCCGCTTTGAGCGGGGCCAAGACACAAGCTCGCTCTCTCCGCGTCGAGTCGCTGCCTGGGGTGCCCTCGGCGGACTGGCGCCGCTGGCGCTTCTTGTAGCGCTGGGTCTGGCGTTCGGACTTCCCAACCTCTCGCTCATCCCAGTCTTGGCCATCGGGCTGGCGAACTCGGCACTGACCGCCTTCGCCACTGCCTCCGCGCTCTCGGTGGCCAAGCGCGGCATTGGCAGCGAAGGTGAGGTCGCGCCACAATTGCCAAGTGTCTAGTGCGCCTGGAACCAGCTCAACCATGATTCCCAAGCGGCGGGCGATATTGGCCACGTTCTGCCTGGTCTCGGCATGCAGTGGCCCGAGTCAGGACAACGCCTCCCCCGCGAGCGACCACGGGCCCACGCCGCTCGCATCCATTCCTTATGAGAGTTGCGCGCTCGCCCCGACGGCCGAAGCACGCGCAGTCGCCGTGGCCTCGATCGCTCCGCAGGCGGTGGACTGGGAGGGCGCGCGCTCCGTGGCGTCGTGGGCGCCCACCAGTGTCACTGCCGTTGCGGTAATCGGCGACACGCTTGTCGTCCTGGATGGCCCCCAAGCGCAGGTGACCGCCTTCAACGGAACGCTGAACCCCATCGCCACCTTTGGTGGGCCAGGGGAGGGACCAGGCGAGTTCCGGCGCGCGACCGCCCTGACCATCCTCGGCGGCAACCGAATCGGCATCGTCGACGCCGGCACCAAGCGCCTCACGATGCTCACACCAGAGTTCAAGCTGGGCGAGACTCGATCCATCCCGGTCGGGCAACTCGCTTCGGCCGCTGCGTTCTCCGGGGAGGAGTTCTATCTCTCGCAGGATGTCATGGTGGAAATGGCCATGCGCAATCCGGCGCTGGGGGAGGCGCTCTCCCTGATTCCTGTCGGGGCGGACGGCTCGACGACGGTTCTTCGACTTGTGCCAGGCACCCCAGCCGCCGACTCGCTGCTCCGCCTCCCTGGCCCCAATCCATTCCGCGTGGTCGCATCGGGTCAGTCCCTGCTGTTTCTCGCACCGGCCGCGGGGATCGTGGATCTCTACCGGGACGGCGCACGAACCGTCCGTCTTCGGACCTGCATGCCGCCGATGCTGGACAAGGCGCTCCAACAACAGCGCGCGGCGTATCGTCCAGGTACCGGCTCCGGTGCACAACAGGACATTCCGCTCGTGTCTGACGCCATCGTCGTGGCAGACACGGTCTTTCTGGTCGGCCCGGTGCCGGACGCCGGGGGCCGACTTCACATCGACGCCTTCCTCGTGGGCGGTACGCCTGTCGGGAGCGTGTTGGTGAACACGTCAGGCCTTGGCCTGCCGCGCGAGATGCGCTTCTGGGGCACACCCGATCAGTTGGTAGCGTACGGGGCCGACGGGGTGATTGTGAAGCTCCGGATCGAAGGCAGGACCAGCTTCGCTGGGGTTGCTGGTGACCGATGACCGTTGACCGGTAAACCATTGCACGCCTGTCGCTGACAAGCGCCAACCCTCGCACTTTCGTTCCTGGCCGTAGATTTCAATCCATCGGTCCGCCTCGCGAACGGATCCTCCGCCACGCCATGTCCCTCATTCGCCCAGCGAGCACCCTTCGTCGTCGTCCTCCCTCTCTCCCCGAGGAGTTGCGCATGTCTCGTCAGGCAATCGTATCGGCCCTGGGGTTGAGTGTCGTGCTGCTGACGCCCAACGCGGCGCCCGCTCAGGACGCCCTTGGGGGAGACTGGGCGACGATCATCCGCAGCAGGCGGTGCCCGGTCGCAAAGGACTGCCCACCGCGGCAGGGGCTCGTGTGGGACACGACCAACGCGCTGCCGATTTATCCCCCCGCCATGAGGGCTGCTGGCATCGGCGGCGAGGCCGTGGTGTCCTTCCAGGTCGGTGCCGACGGGACCGTCGACTCGAGCTCGGTCACGGTGGTGCGCGCCACGAACACCGCCTTCAAGGCACCCGCGATCAGCACGGTCCGCAGGTGGCGCTTCGGGTTCGAGGCGGAGGGCCGCCCGTCACCGTCGATCACGGCACAAGTTCATCTCTTGTTCGCCCAAGAGATCGGCTGCAAGGAAGGTCCCAGCCGTCAATGGACGGGCTGGGCCGGTCCGAATCAGCTCGTCATGGCCATGTGCACGCCGGTGATCGCCCGAAGCCAGCTGCGGCGGCCGCCGAAGTAGTCCGGTGCTTCCACTCCCAGCGGTAACCAAGGAGATGACGGTGACGGTCCCGCGGCATCCGAATACCAGGCCTGCACGGCGAAAGGGAACTCTCATTCTCGCTGCGTGCCTCGTCATGCGCTCGCTCCCCGCCACCCTCCCGGCGCAATCGGGCGTGCCCACCCTCGCCCTCGGCCCACAGCGGTTCACGACCGGTGACCTCGAGCTCGATCAGGTGCGTGGGGCCGGCGTGCTGCCCGATGGGCGTATCGCGATCGCCAATGCCGGCACGTCGAACGTGCTGATCGTCAACCGGCGCGGGACCGTCGACAAGCGCTTCGGCCGCCAGGGGGAAGGTCCCGGGGATTTCGGTGGCCTCAACCGGATCGCCACCTTCGGCGACACCAGTCGTCACCTACGATGGCCTCCTGAATCGTGTGACGCTCTGGCGACCCGACGGTACCGTCATCCGCTCCTTCATCGCGCAAGCCGCGCCCGGCCAGGAAGGGCTGGTGTCGCTCGAGGCGATCGCCTCCCCATCGAGTTACCTCGCGACCGTCAGGGTGTACGGCGAGCAGCCGCGAAACGGCCTCTACCTCAACCGCTTCGCCCTCTTCGGCGTGCGCGGCGCGGAGCGGACCGCTCTGGGGACGCATCCCTGGTCCCACAGCTACTTCTACGCGGAGACAGACAAGGAGGGCGGGCGGGGCACCGCGTCCTACGGGACACCCTTCCTGGGAGCGACCCTCGTCGCCTCCGCCGCATCGAAAACGCTCCTCCTCGTGGTCGGCGAGTCACGCGTCACCATTCGCCGCGCCGATGGAACCCAGGGCGGCGTCGCGCTACCGATTGTGCCAGTCTCCGGACGCGAGCGCGCCAAGGCGTACGCCGATGCGATGATCGCCTCGGTCAAGGACCCCGATCCCGACTGGGTGCGGAAGTTCCGGCTCATGTTCGGGGCGAACTTCCCTGCGGTCTCGCGTCAGGCCGTTGCCCAATATGCCGTGACCGTGGGAGGCACCGTCTGGTTTCAGGAGTTCCGGAAACCCAAGGACGCAGTGGCGACCTGGTGGATCGTCGACGCGCGGCGCGAGGCGCTCGTGGGGCGCCTCACCCTGGCGGCCACCTCGACCATCCTCGGCGGCAACGACCAGTTGCTCCTGGTGCTGCAAACCGATCCGGACGGCGTGCAAAGTGTCGTTGGCTTCGACATGCCGAAGTATTGATGCGCTCCCTACCGGAGAGCGGTACCAACGAAGTCGAAGGCTGGCACCTAATATTTCGGAATCTGCGCCTGTTCGAAGTTGCGATCGAATCGCGATCGACCGTGGCCGCTTGGCTCAAGCGGTTACCATTCCAACTCCTCCATGGGCACCCTCTCCCGCGAGGCCAAATGCCAAATGCACCCTTCGCCGCCCTTGCGCCGTGCACCGCTGCCCTCCTCGCTGGGCTCGTTGCTGGCTGCCAGACTGCGCCGGCCGGCTCCCAGGAAGTGCTCGTCGGGGGCACCGACTACGCGTTCGACGCCCCGAAGGCACCCGCCGCGGGCGTCACCGACGTCCGCTTCGTCAATCGGGGACGCGTCCCCCACGAGATGGCCCTCGGCCAACTCCACGCAGGGGTGACCGCCGACTCGGTCATGGCCTATGCCGCGGCGGGCCACGACCCAGGAGACTTGGCAGACGTGGTGGGGATCCTCATCGCCAATCCCGGGGACACCGCCGTTGGCGCCCTGCGAGCCAACCTGCTCCCGGGACGCACCTACATGATGATCTGCAGCTTCCGCGACGCGGACTCGCTTCCGCCACATCTCGCCATGGGGATGCAGGCGAGCTTCGTCGTGAAGTAGTCGGGCTGCAATGGACCGGGACTATCGCCGCAGGGCGTGACGCCTCGGCCCACCGCATACTCGCGCGTCTCTCTTCATTACCGCGTTACGAGGCACCACCAATGTGGCAACGCATCCATAGCGGATTGCTCCTGGCGGTGACGTGCGCGTCGCCCGCGTTCGGCCAGGGCACGCGCGCGCCCGCCGCGGCGCGGTGCTTCGCACTCGACTTTCAGGCGGAGGTGCGCAGTGCGATCGCCGGCTACGCCAAGGTCGCCGGGATCCCCGGCGTCAGCTTCGGCGTGGTGGTGCGGGACGCACTCGTCTTTGCCGACGGCGTGGGGTACGCCAACGTCCGCCGGCGCATTCCAGCGACGGCCGACACCCCCTACAACGTGGCGTCGGTGACCAAGCTCTTCACCGCAACGCTCGCGCTGCAATTGGCCGCCGAGGGGCGACTCGACCTCGACGCTCCGGTGGCGCGGTATCTCCCCGACTCGGTGCGCCTCCCGACCGACGCATCGGGGACGGCGATCACCGTGCGGCATCTGCTGACGCATACCGCCGGTCTCCCGAAGCAGCCACCGAATCGCCGCAATCAACCCGTCGCCGGCCCGATCGACCCCGGCGTCTGGGATGCCTACGAGGTGGCCGACCTGTACCAAGCGCTGCCGATCACCAAGCTTCGCGCGCGGCCGGGCACCGCCATGGAGTACTCCAACTACGGCTATGCGCTGCTCGGCCACGTCGTCGAACGCGTCGCTGGCGTACCGTACGAGCAGCAGCTGCGGGTCCGGCTGCTCACACCCCTCGGCATGACGTCCTCCGGGATCACCCTCACGGCCGCGCAGGCAGAGCAGCTCGCCGCGTTCTACTGGGATCTGGACGATGCGCGGGCTGAGCAGTCGGTCCACGCGCGCTACGGCAGCGTGGCCGGCTTCATCGGCCTGACGTCCACGGTCCGGGACTTGTCGCGATTCCTGATGGCGCATCTGGGCACGACCGCGGCGGGGCGCGCAGTGATCGCCCCGGACGTCGCGCGCCGCATGGCCGAGCCGCAGGTCCAGCTGGACAGCGCCAACGCGACCCATCGTGTCGACATGGCGCTCGGCTGGTTTCAGGAAGCCCCACTGGCGTCGAGCCAGGCGACGCCGCTGCTGTGGCATTTCGGCAACGTGGATGGCCACGCCTCCGCCGTCTTCCTCCAGCCGAAGGCGGGCCTCGGCGTGATCGTGCTGCAGAATCTCGGGGGAGAGATGGCCGGCGTCGCGACCGAACAGATCGGCCGATGGCTGATGCAGCGCACCGCCGCCGAAGTGGCACGGTGCCGGCCCGCGCCCCGCTGAGGCGACCCGCCTACCGCGGCAGCCCCGCCGCCTCCTTCACCAGCGCCAGCCCGAACGTCCACTGACCCGCCACGCTCTGGATGTCGATCGTCCCGGCGCGCAACTGCTGATAGACCTCGCCGAGCGATGGCGTCGCCTCGGCCGCGATCTCGCCACCTGCATGGCCACGCGACCGCGCCGCGCCGAGCGCGGCCACGCCCGAGAGCGCGGCCGCACATCGGCGGTATGTGCGGAACGCCTCGGGCAACTCCCCAATTGGCGCATCGTCGTGCGCGGCGACCAGCTGCTGACACGACTCGTGGTCCATCCGGAAGAACATCGCGACGGTCGCGAGGTCGTACAGCGGGTCGTTCGGTGCCGCCGTGTCCCAGTCGAGCAACATCACGCGCGTGCCGTCGAAGACCAGGTTCGACGGATTCACGTCGTTGTGGCTCATCACCAGCGACTCGCATGCTGTCACCGGCGGCTCGGCGAGCAAGGCCGTGACCGTCTCACGCACGAAGAGGGGAAGCGTGGCCTCAGCGCTCAGCGCGCTCCACATCGCCTGGAGCACTGGCCGCACGTCCGCTCTCCCCATGCCGGGTGGAGTCGGGAGGTGGGCCCGGTGCGCGAGCATCCGGCCGAGCGCGTGGATGGCCGCGCCGCGCGTGGCGGGATTCCCGAACTGCGCCGGCCAGGAACGGTCGACCACCAGCGCGCTCAGCACCGCGCGCCGGGCCTCGTCGACGTGGACCAGCTCGGGCGCCAGCCCCGCCGTCGCCGCCGCACGCTGTACCGCGAGCCGAGCCTGCCACGGGCCGAGCGGCTCGTCTGGCGAGGTGAGCTTCAGGACGTACGCGTGGTCGCCTGCGTCCACCCGAAAGACCGCCGCCCCCGACATTCCCATGCCGATCCGCGTCAGTGTCGTGGCTGGGCCGCGCATGGCGCTCGGCAGTGCGAGCTGCCAGTCGGCGGGGGAGTCGGGGGGCGTCAATTCGGGGGGCAGAGCCACGGGGTGTTCCCTGGGCAGAGGGGCAGGCGTCCGGCGAGCGCGGAAAGATGCCACGGCACGCGTTGGGCTGGAATGCTGGGGCAATGCTGCCACCTGGAGAGCGGCACGACGCTGGCGCACCCGGGACCCGCGGCGGTAAGCTTGGGAGGTCCGGCCCCCGCCCCCACTCCCAGAGCCTCCTCATGCACCTGCGTCCCAGCCTGCGCGCGCTCGCCCTCCTGTTCGGCCTCGCCGCGCTCCCGGCCGCCGTGCACGCCCAGCACATCATCGGCGAGCGCGACGCACGCGCCCTTCGTGCCGACAGCGTCTTCCGCCGCTTCGACCGCTCCGACGCTCCCGGCTGCGCGCTCGGCGTCTACCAGGACGGCGGGCTTATCTACGCGCGCGGCTACGGCATGGCGAGCCTCGAGCACGGGATCGCGCTCTCACCCCGCTCGGTGCTCGACGTGGGGTCGATCTCCAAGCAGTTCACGGCGATGTCGATCCTCCTGCTGCAGCGGGACGGCAAGCTCTCGCTCGACGATCCCATCCGGAAGCTCTTTCCCGAGATGCCGGCCTACGCCGACGGTATCACCTGGCGCCGCGCGCTGAGCCAGACGAGCGGCCTGCGCGATCTCTGGACGCTCTGGGGCCAGACCGGCCGAACCTTCCGCGGCGACACGATCGACGCGTTGCAGGTGATCACCCGCTCGGCGGGGACCAACTACGCACCGGGGGATCGCTACCTCTACACCAACTCGGGATGGATCCTCGCCGCGCAGGCGGTCTACCGCCTCACCGGCAAGTCGCTCGCGCAGTTCGCCGAGTCGCGGATCTTCGCGCCGCTCGGCATGCGGGACACGCGCTACTTCGGCGACAATGCGATGGTGATCCCCGGCCTCGCGACCGCGTACTCGCCACAGACCAGCGGCGGCTTCCGCGTGGCCCGCACCACCTACGATGGTGCCATCGTCGGCGCTGGCGGGGTCCACACGACCATCGAGGACTTCGGGCGCTGGCTCGACAACTACGACCGCCTCCTCGTCGGCGATGCGGCAATCGTGCGCACCATGACGACGCCGACCGCGCTCAGCAACGGCTCGCCCGCGCGCGTGAGCTTCACGCAGGCGTACGCGGTCGGCCTCAACGCCGGCACGTTCCGCGGGCTCCCCGTGGTCTCGCACGGCGGGAGTTGGGCCGGCTATCGTGGGCACTTCCTGCGCTTCCCCGACCAGCGGTTCGCGGTGGCGACCTTCTGCAATGTCGCCAACGCCGGCGCCGACACGCTCGCGCGGCAGGTGGCGGGTGTCTACCTCGGCGACCGGATGGCGCCGGACACCGTGGGTGCCTGGGTGGCGGCGCTCGACGCGGCGCCGGCGGTGACTGTTCCGGCATCGGACCGGCAGGCGATAGCGGGCATCTGGCGCAACGTCGCGCGCGGGGTGGTGCAGCGCATCCGCCTGGCGGGGGACACGATCATCGCGGTGGGCAGTGAGCGGACACGCGTGATCCCGCTCGGCGGCGGGCGCTTCCGGGTGGGGCGCGGGACCGAACTGCGGCTCGCACAGGGCGACGCTGGGAGACTCCTCTCCCGGTCGGCCTCCGACACGACGACGTATGAGCGCGTCGACTCAGTGGCGCTCACGGCGGCCCAGCTCGCCGAGTATGCCGGCGAGTACCGCAACGAGGAGATCGAGACGACGCACAGTTGGCGCGTGGAGAAGGGCGCGCTCGTGGTGTACGCCGCGGGGCGGCGGCTCGGGACGGTCGACCCCACCTACCGCGACGGCTTCGTGCGCAGCGGGGCGGTGATCGACGTGACGCGTGATGCGCGCGGACGCATCACGGGGTTCGTGCTTCAGTCGGGGCGTGTGCGCGACCTGCGCTTCACGCGGGTGCCAAAGTAGTCGGCGGCGTCGTCGGGAGCGCGCGGGCCTCGGGAGGCCCCGCCGCAAGACAGAGGGGGAGGCAAGTGTCCAATCGCGCGTGGTGTCGGCCGATCAAGGTGTTCTACGCTGGCTTGTGGGTGGCGGTGGCGACCGCGGCTCAGCCCCTGCAGGCGCAGTCGCGCGATCCGGTCGAAGGGGAGTATCTCCTCACCGTGGTTCGCGGGAATGTGCCCGGGCGCGCCCTCCGCAACGATAGCCTGCTGCTGGTACTGACCGGCGCGCCCATCCCGTCCTCCCTTGCGCGTCGGATGCGTGGAGTTGAGCTGGAGCGGGGACCGCGCGCCGCGACGCATGGTGCCTGCTGGCGTTCTGTATCGGCCGATCCGTCCATCCGTGCACAATCCGCTCCCACACACAGCCAGTGGAAGGCCACCGCGGATACCTTTGCCGTCCTGCTGTGGGCGGGAATGGACGCCGGCGAGCGTCTCCAGTTCACGATCGGTCAGGCTGGCGCGCGCGGATTCCTCGAGTGGTGGGGACACATCCTGGGCTCCGGTGGCCGTGACAGCCTGATCGTGGAACGGCGCGGGCCGGCGGATCCGGCGAAATGTCTGCCGTAGCTGCCGGCCCACGCGGTCCAGTCGCCTTCCAATAGTCCCACGCTCCGCGCAATGCCTAGCGCGCCACACGCACCGGCGTCAACCTCGGTGAGACCGTCGTTCCGTCGCCGAGCTGACCATTGGTGTTCCAGCCCCAGCAGTAGATGGCGCCCTGCGCAGTGAGGCCGCAGCTGTGGTCTTGCCCTGCGGAGATCGCCGTGAAGGTGACGCCGACCGGCATCGAGACGGCGGTCGGCACGTTGCGATCGGTCAGAGTGCCGTCACCGAGCTGGCCGACGGTGTTCGCGCCCCAGCAGTAGGCGGCGCCGGTCGTGCTGAGGGCGCAGCTGTGAATCACCGACGTCGCGAGGCGCGAGAACGTCACGCCGCCGGGCGCTGTCACTGGCACCGGGGTGGCACGCGTCGCGTTGGCTCCGTCGCCGATCTGGCCGTTCGCACCACTCCCCCAGCAGTACACCACCCCTCCGAAAGCCAACCCACAGCTCACCGAGCCGCCCGCCTGTGCCGCCGCGAAGGTCACGCCGCCCGGCGCCGCCACGAGCGTCGGTGACAGTCGGTCGACCGCCGCACCGTCCCCGATTTGCGAGCTCGTGCCGGCGCCCCAGCAATAGGCGGCACCAGCCTGCGTCGTTCCACAGGTGGTCCCACTGCCGGCGCCGATCGTGGCGAAGAGGCCTCCGCCGGGAGCCGGGACCTGCGTCGGGAGTGGCCGATTCAAGCCGGTGCCGTCGCCGAGCGCACCGCGGACCCCGATCCCCCAACAGTACCCCGCGCCGCCCGCCGTTGTGCCGCAGCTGTGGACCCCGCCGGCCGTGATCGAATTGAAGGCGACGCCGCCCGGCGCCGCGACGAGGGTCGCGGTGAGGCGATCGAGCAGGGCCCCGTCTCCGATGTTCCCGGCGGAACCGGACCCCCAGCAGTAGGCGGCGCCGGTAGTCGTGCGACCGCAGTTCGCGACTCCAGCGGAGGCGTCGCGCCCATTCTGCGCGACGGCCAAGAACTGCACCCCGCCGGGAGCCACGACACGCGTCGGGAGTGAGCGGTTGACGATGGTGCCGTCGCCGAGCTGGCCGAGGTCGTTCCGGCCCCAGCAATAGGCGGCTCCGGAGACGGAAACACCGCAGGTCGTGAAGCTGCCCACCCCGACGCTGATGAAGTTGATGAGGACATTGAACGGCGTCGACGTCGTGCCGGTCAGCCCGTTGGCCGCGGCCGTCAGCGTGTAGGCGGTCCCCGCCTGGTTGATGCTCAGCCCCGGGAAGGTTGCCACACCAGCGACGGCCGCGGCGGTCTGCGTCCCACCCAGGGTGCCGTTCCCTGCGTTGTTGCCGATCGCCAGGGTGACGGTGTTCGTCGCGCTGGTCACCAGCGCACCGTCGGCATCGCGAATCTCGACCCGGACCGACGCTGGCAGCGCGACGCCTTCACTGGTGGTGGCTGGCTGGGTGGTGATCGCAAGCTGGGTGGCAGTGGCGGCCGTCTGCGTGACGGTGATACTCAGGCCGACGGAGGCACTGCCGCCGGCATTGGTGGCGGTCACCGTGTAGTTGGTGGCGGGCGCGGCAGTTCCCGGCGTCCCGGTGATGACACCGGTCGTCGTGTTCAGCGTGAGGCCAGCCGGGAGCGCGGGGTTCACCGCATAGGAGCTCACGGCGCCACCGCCGCTGCTCGGCGTATTGGGCGCTATCGCGACGCCCTTGGGATAGCTGGCCGGATTCAGGCTGTAGTTCAGTCCGGTCGGCGCCTGGACTTGAGGCGTCGTCGGGGAACTGGAGCCACACCCCGCGAGCAGGATGGCAACGCTGCCCAGCAGGGCCCGCCCGGTCACGCGCATCTGGACGCCTCGGCGCATCGTCGCTTCTCCTGGATTGTTGGGTCTGGACCTAGTGTCGGACGTCGGTGCGCGAAAGTCGTGCACTGGGGTCGGGCAACGGCGCGTTACAGGCTCAGGCGCACGATGTGGCCGCGCACCCACGCCACCAGCTGCGGTTCCTTGAGCGATCCGGCCGCCAAGGCGGTCATGACCTGGACCAGCTCAGGCTCCGTGACGTCGAGCTCCTTGCCGTTCAGGCCCAGGAAGACGGCCATGGTCAGGAAGGCGATGCGCTTGTTGCCGTCGTTGAAGGGGTGGGCCGTTGCCAGCCCGAAAGCATAGGCGGCCGCTAGACCGGCGAGGTCAACACCCTTGTCGTAGTGCCATTTTTGTCGGGGTCGGGCCAGGACGGCCTCCAGCGCATCGTCGTCGCGCAGCCCCGGCAGCCCGCCATGCTCGCGCAACTGGTCGAGATGGACGGCCTCGACCACGAGGCGGGGCACCCAACGGGGCTCACGCACGAGCTACTTCGCCAGCTCGCGCAAGGCGTTCCGGAACTTCTTGGCCGCGTGCGCGGCCAGCGCCAGTCCCGCCTCGACGTCCGGGTCGTATGGGCTCAACAAGATGCCGCGCTCCGTCTCGACTGCCAGGACGCGGTCGCCGACCGCGAGGTGGAGCCGGTCGGCCATGTCCTTCGGGAGGGTTGCACCGATCGAGCCCCCGACTTGGCGCAACGTGATTTCGCGAACCATGACGCACTCCAGTAGCACGGGTATGCTCTCACAGTAGCACGCCGGTACTACAACCGTCAAGCAGCGAGCCCCGCCGTCTCCTTCACCAACGCCGACCGGACCACCACGGGCGCCAGCCCTGCGGCGGGTGCCGATTCGTGGCCGAACGCTGTAGTTTCCTGCGCCGTACGTACCACGGGGCGTAGCGCAGTCCGGTAGCGCGTCCGCTTTGGGAGCGGAAGGTCCCGGGTTCGAATCCCGGCGCCCCGATTTGCTGAACAGCCCCGTCACGAGATCCTCGTGGCGGGGCTGTTTGTCGGACGGGCCCGCCTCGGGGCGCTAGCGAACCCGCGTCGGCGTCCCGAAGACGTCGGCCAACGGCCCCACCCAGGCCGGGAGCTTGTATGGCCCGGGGAGGAAGATTGCCGGGTCGATCTTCGCGTTGTTCTTGATCTCGTAACGCTCCTCGACCTGCGACGGACGCCCGCCCAGCGTGATCAGCACGAAGCCCTCCATCCACCCGCCACCGAGCTTGGTGTACTTGGTGAACTGCGCCTCCATCGGCCGCGTGGGATCGGCGCCGTTCGGCTCGATGAGCCGCATCACGATCATCCGCTCCTTCTCCAGCCAGAACTGCTTCGAGCGGAGGTCGCCCTGCTTGGCGCCGACCACGATGTAGCGCACGCCCTTGACCGATTCCTCGTGCGTGATGTCGAGGTTGAAGCCGAACGCGCGCAGCCGCTTGATCGTCTCGGCCGGCGGCGCCACATGCAGGTCGCCGGTGAGCACCAGGAAGGAGTTGGGCCACCAGCTCCGGGTCTTCATCTGCTTCGCGCCGTAGCTGTAGAGCGAGTCGTTGCGGTAGATGATGGCGCGGCCGGTGATGTCCGGCGCGACGTCGATGCGCACCAGGCCCGGGAGCTTCACGGCGTGGTACCAGGTCTCGTTCCGGCCGTCGGGGAGAACCGTCTTCTGGACGTAGGTGAACGACGTGGGCCACTTGCCGGCGTACTTGGCGTACGCCGCCTTGACCACTGCTTCGCCAGGGGACACCCCGGGGCCACCCAGAGCAAGGGCCAGCAACAGGATGGGGGATGCGAACATCGACACTCCTCACGGACTCGGACCGACAGCGCCCCGGCACGGAAGTGACCGGAGCGCGAAATATAGACCGACCGTCAGATACCCGGAGCGGGCGGGACCGGCCAGCGTTCCTGACCCGCGCCAACCCACGTCGGCGTGGTGGTGCGCGCGGGGTCGAAGAGCCCCGGCTCGTGCTGCACGCCGGTCTTCACGTCGGTGTATTCCTCGAGCTGGGTGAGCTTCCCCTTCTGCCAGATTTCGATCCTCCCTTCGACCCAGGCCGAGCCGTGCTTGTTGTAGCCGCTGAAGCGGGCGTCCATGCTGGGGTCGATCAACCGGACCAGCAGCAGGCGCTCCTTCTCGAGCCAGAACTGCGACGACGTCGTATCGCCCGCCAGCGCGCCCACCACGATCACCGCCTTCCCGTCCCACGTCGTCTCGTGCGTCTTCGCGAGGTCGAAGCCGAGGCTGCGCAGCTTGGCGACGGTAGAGTCGAGCGGTACCGCGTGCACGTCGTGCAGGAGGATGAGCATCGGGTGCTTCATCGCCCGCGCCCCCGACTGCTTTCCCGCCGCGAAACGATAGAGCGTGTCGTTGCGGAAGAGCATCCCCTGGCCAGCGGAAGCCGGCGCCATGTCGATGCGCAGCTTGCCGGGCACCTCCATCGCCTCGTACCAGGTCTGCACCTTGCCGGTGCCGAAGGTGGTCTTCTGCACGAAGGTCATCGAGGTGAACCACTTGCCGGCGTAGCGCGCGTGCACGGCGCGGAGCACGTCGACGCCGTCGGCTGGTGGCGCGGTGAGCAGGGTCAGGGCGGCGAGGGCAGCAGCGGGAGTGAGCATGGCCAACCTGGGTCAGGGTGAGCGGGGTGATTCGGCCCGCAATCTACGATGGCGTCGGCGTCCGGGTTTCCTCGGGGCGAATTCTGGGCTATGATCAACCGGATCCTCCTGGCCACCCGTATTACACTCCTCACCCCTCACCCCATCCCACCAAAGGACCTTTATGTCCATGTCCTCCGAATTCAAGGAATTTGCCCTCAAGGGGAACGTGATGGATCTCGCCGTTGGCGTGATCATCGGCGGCGCATTCGGCAAGATCGTCGACTCCGCCGTGAACGACCTGATCATGCCACTGGTCGGGAAGGCCGTGGGCGGGCTGGACTTCAGCAACTTTTATGTTGCGCTCAGCGACGTGCCGGCCGGGACGGCCAACACCCTGGCCGCGGTGAAGGAAGCCGGCGTCCCCGTCTTCGCCTACGGCAACTTCCTCACGATCTTCCTGAACTTCCTGATTCTGGCGTTCGTGATCTTCCAGATGATCAAGGTGATGAACCGGATGAAGCGGGAACAGCCGGCCCCGGCACCCGCGCCGGCGGTGACGCCCGAGGACATCGTCCTCCTCCGCGAAATCCGCGACGCCGTTCGCAAGTAGTGGTCGGGGCCGGGGAGGGGGCTACATTTCGGCTCCCTCCCGGCGCCCGTAGCTCAGCTGGATAGAGCAGCAGCCTTCTAAGCCGTCGTGCGTAGGCGCCAGCCACGCTAAATGTGTTGTCCCACAACGACTTAGCGCGAGACCTTGACGCCGAGAGCCTTCTGACAGGGCCGCTTAATGCGGCTTGTATCGTGAAATCGTGCGACCAGTTCATGCGACCAGCCCATCTGGTGGCTTGGCGGCATCCCCGGCCAATGCCATCTGGGAGTATCGGGCTGAGCTCGCCCCGACTCCCACTGATGGCGCACCATGCCCGCCGGCCGACCGCAACGCCCTTGTACCGCGACCGACACGAAATCACTCATCCGCATGAAGGGCAAAGGCCATGCGTATGCGGAAATCGGGAGTACCCTCGATCGCACCGTTGCCCCGCGGGCTCGACATCCCGGGGCCGGGGACGGCACCGCTTGCCGACGCCTCGCGACCAACCGTGTGCGCGCTGCCCTTGGCGCGAGCCCAGACAAACTCCCGTCCGACGGTATGCTGTGGCATCCCACTGAACCGGAGACTCGACATGACCAACCCTTTCAAGCGCGCCACCTGGACCGACCGGATGCCTGGAGGTGGGTCATGAGGCACAGCGAGACGCTCGATAAGCTGGCGTTGGCTCTGGTGCAGGCGCGCGGGAAAATGCGGCCCATTCACAAGGACGCCTCGAATCCCCACTTCCGGAACAGCTACGCGTCGCTCGCCGCCATCAGCGAGGCGGCAACGCCTGCGCTGCTCGAGCAAGGTGTGATGGTGATCCAGTCTGGCGGCGCTGCGGACGAGGCGGGAACCGAGGTGATCACTCGGCTGCAGCACGTCAGCGGCGAATGGATTGAGACCAGCGTGCGGATGCCGATGGACAAGGCCACGGCACAAGGGGCCGGCTCCGCGCTCACCTACGGCCGGCGATATGGCCTGTCAGCGGCACTCGGCATCGTGGCGGACGACGACGACGACGGCAACGCAGCCAGCGCGCGTGGCGCCTGGCGCGAGCAGTCAAGTGCCCCGCGCTCAGCCATTCCGGCGCCTCGCTCCGAGTCGGGTCCTGTGATCCCGTTCGGCAAGACGAAGGGGACGTCCCTCTCCGCGATGTCGGACGACGACCTCCAGAGCGCTTTGTCCTGGGCCCAGGCGAAGGGGTCGTTCACCGAGTTCCAGGCCCAAGCGGAGGCGGAGCTCACGCGTCGCCGCGGCGGGACTGGTGGCGTCGCGAGCGCCACTACGGCCGCGATCGATGAGGCGCTTGCTGCCTTGCCCGAGGCGAAGCAGACGCCCGCGCGCCGCCGGTGGATCCAGCGCCGAGACAAGGGGGTCTCAGACGCCGAGGCGCAGGGCATTCTGGCCTCGATCCAGAGCATGGCAACGGGCACTCCAACCCGGATGGCAGGGTAGGGGAGCCCACAGTTATTCAGCCCGTCTCGCCGGATGAGGGGTCGAGGCGGGCGGTGCATTTCGGCCCTCGGGTGCACTGAAGCCGCATCACCGAATGACGTGAATCGTCATGCCAGGAGGGTGGCGGTTCGGGCTGAGATTTTGGGTTGATATGCGCCCGATGTCGTCGCTGATATGTGGTCGCGTGGCAGGGTAACAAGCGTAATTCCCTGAGGGTTCTATCCCCGTCTTGGAGGCTAATTCCGAATGCTCACTCGTCGCCATTTTCCGGCCAATCGTTGACGTGCCTTGGTGACAGTTGCGCGGGGTTTGGCGCGGAATCGGCACTCAGAAACGGCGGCATTCAGGTTGATTTGGTCCCTAGGGGGCATTCGTACCCTATTTCCGACCCGCGCGGGCGCGGCGTCGGCGCCCAAGCCTTGATCCATCACATTCGTCGCTATTCGAACCTCCGCCGCAAAACCCCAACAGACTACCCTCACTTCTCGGAGATAGGCCTTCGGCGCAGTCTCGGCAAACCGACCAGAGCCATGAACGCGAAGATGCCCTGACTGGGCAAATGCCGACAAAGGTCGACTGGGAGATCCGGCCGTGTGACGCTGGCACTGAGCCCCAGGGCGAGCCATTCCGTTTGACCCTGCAGGTGCCAGCTTTCCTGATTGCGGTCTCCATTGGCCATCGTCCGCCGGCCAACCCGCCACCCCTTCGACCGGCCCCGGGTACTCGTAGATTGGGAGCGCCCCGGCCTGTTCGCACACCACCAGCGCCTCCTAGCAACCCTAATCGAAGAGCCCGATGCCCCCTCGCCGCCATCCGTCCGTTCCCCTCAAGCTGCCGTTTCGGGTGGGGGAGGCAGGGCTTCAATCCTTGGACGGGAGACCCCTCCTTGGGCTCCGGATCGGCGCCGTTGGCGAGCTGCTAATCTCCTCGGCGGATGTGGTGGACGATGAGCTGGTTTGTCGGCTCGGGGCCCCATGCGGTCGCCATCGTTGACTGCGAAGGCTACTTGATGCCTCGTGGTACGTGCGAAACGACGCACCTCGATGCTTAGTCGCCGCTCACCATTCAGCCAGAGGGCATGATGGCCTATCTACTTGAACGGAAGTTGGTCGTCGGTGTTGCATCTAGCGCACTCTTCGATCTTACCGAATCCCACAATGAATCGCCCCATGTCTTCCGGAGACTCGGTTAGTTGAGCACCAGCGCCGGGCGGTCGGGCCTGGCTCGGCCGCGCTCTCGGGTGTCGGTCGAGGGCAAGGTCCAGAACGGAAGGGGGTGATGGGGTGGCGCGGAACAGTGGCGGGGCGTCGCGTCGGCCCTCAGATTCCCGGTAAGCGTTCAACTGCCGGTGTCGACTGTGGAATAGTTGTGCGATCCAACGAGGAGGCCGTGGAAGATGGACGCGTCGCCAGTGGTGACTTGGAAAATTCCGATCGAAGGCGACCCCTCAGATCTCGAAAATCTAGCGGTCGCGCTGGAGTCCCGTGAGGTGGGTGTGACGCGCTTTGAAGGGGGCTTTGCCCTTTCGCTATCCACTTCGATTGCCGGCCTCGACTACGCGCCGGTTCGGAGCCTTGCTGAAGAGCACCTCGCGGCGGTCAACGGCGTCGGCAAAATTCTCGACCCGGCCTTCCGCGCACTACGACTGACCGGACGGCTCCTCGGGGTCGACGCGGCCGGGCGGACCGTTCACACTGTGATGGCTTTGCAGGGAATCGAGATACGTGTCAGATTGGGAACGGCCATCATGTCCATCAACGGCATCCCGCAGGCGGACCCGAGGACAGTCACCGCGTCGGCGGTCCTCGACGGCGCCCTGACCTCGTCGCTCGCGTGGGACGCGCTCGCGGTGATCGGCCGCGACGAACCGACATGGTCTGAGCTCTACTTTGCATACGAACTCGTCGAGTCCGGTACGAACGGGCGGGTCGCGGAAGTTTGCGGAGCTACCAAGGCGGAGCTCGAACTCTTCTGTCACACTGCCAACTCCTATCGAGCCATCGGACGCGAGAGCCGGCATGGAACCACAGACAGAAAGCCGCCTGCAACTCCAATGAGCCATCGAGTTGCCACTCGGCTTGTCCGGCGAGTGGTGGAGGCGTGGCTCAGGCATCTCGGCCGCAAGCCAGCTTGCTAACACGCGTGCGTTGGGGACTCAGCAAGCTGTGTCGCCCGACCCGTTTGCGACATTCGGAGGTACACCCAGGGTTCAGGGCAGGCGCGTGTGGAGCCTCGCTGTCAAAATAGGGGAATCAATGACCTTAGCAGTCATCATCGACACCAATATCTGGGTGGCCAATCCGCTACTGAATAGTCCGCTCGGATCGGCGTTTCTTTTTGAGGTGGAGCGCCTCGGCGGTCGCGTGGTGCTGCCCGAAGTTGTCGAGCGCGAGGTTCACAAGCACACATTACGTCTGGTTGCTGAGGCGAGGGAGTCGATCGCCCGAGCTTACGGAATCGTGAGTGTGATTATGGGCGGGCGTGACGACTACCAAGTACCTACGGACGAGGAAGTCCAAGCGCGCGTCAGGACACGACTTGGCGAGCTCAACCATCTGATCGAGCGGGTCCCGCTGACGCTGGACCACAGCAGCCGCGCGTTGACTCGCGTTCTGGAGGACCGGCTTCCCAATTCTCCGAAGAATCAACAGTTCAAGGACTCCCTCCTTTGGGAATGTGCGATCGACCAAGGGGTCACGACCGACTTGCACCTCGTGTCCTCCGACACCGCCTTTTTCGAGAATCGGAAGTATGACCAGGGAATGGCGAGCGAGTTGCGCGCGGAGTGCGCGGCAGCCGGCGCCACGATCCATCTGCATCAAAGCGTGGACGCCATGCTGCAAATGACGCGAGATGGTCAACCGCCCTTCGATGCCACGGCGGTGGTCGAGGCTATTCAGAGTGTGGTGCTCGAGGAGGCCAACAGCATCGCCGCGCGGAAGGGCGTCCGCCTGTCGCATGTGGTAGGCCGCGACGTTGAAGCATATGTCACACAGCAGTACGGGCAACTGGCCGTCAAGTACCACTTCGTCTGCACGGCGAACCTCAATTCCCCTGAAGGCCCGACGGGCGTGTCAAGTGACTTGGTGAACCTGTCCGGCTCAGCGACCTTCAAGGTCGCGGATCAATCCGCAACGGATGTGATGCTCAACGACTTCGAATTCCTCCGCAATGGGGTGGAACCTGCCCCAGATCGCTCAGAGCGGCGGGTCTTCGCCTCAGCGAGCATATTTCTCGGCCGAGGAACAGTTCCCCACCAGTATCGGGCCCCCGTTCCGGTCCAACTCCCCGTGACTGGACGGCCAGCAGCAGCTGGTGAACAACCAGATGATCCGGTCGGGGCCTGACGCCATCGCCCATCCCCCCTAGCCCGACGCTTGACGCGTTCGCCATGGCAGGGCCAGCGACGCACGTACTGAGCAACTATTTGCATTCAAGGGGTTTTCTTGATGGATGATGGGTCAGATCCGACTGCAGGCCTTCGAGAGGCGATTCGGGCCCTTGCGGTTGGGATCCGCCCGGTCACAATCGTGGAGCAGGGTAGCGGAAAGATCTCACCGTCAGGTACCACCTTCATTTTGGCAGCCGGTCCACGGCGAATCCTGGTGACCGCAGAGCATGTCGTCGTCGGGCCAGAGACGAAGTTGTTCGGTGTCTCCCCGCATGGCAGCACTGCCTGGCCGAATCGTCATTGGAGGCTGGTGGCCTCAGGTGATGGTGTGCCGCTTGCCGACATAGCCTGGGCTGCGGCAACGATCGGCGAGGACGCGGATGAGCCGACGGCAGCAGCCATTCCGCTCGAAGCGGTGCTGCCATTTTTCCGATTTGAGGAAGGTGCGTCCGTCGTCGCCGTGGGGTACCCCGCGTCGCGGGCGAAACTTCGTGATGCTCAGCAGACCCTGTCGTCCCAACTGATGTCGGTGGTATGCAGTTGTTCTCCCAGCTCCGTGTACAGGGCCCTGCGGCTCGATCCTCAAGTGCATTTCGCCATGTCTTACGACCAGGCTTCCTGTGTGGGGTTGGACGGCGCGGGAGTTGTCGGGGCGAAACCGAAGGGGATGAGCGGCGGCCCAGCATTCCTCGCTACTTATGAGCCTGTGGGCGACGGTGCATACACCGCTGTGCCGCGCTTAGTTGGGATTATGACCGAGTACCATGGACCGCCGGACAACGTCATAGTGGGCGTGAGGATTGAGCACTTTCTCGACGGGGTGGAATTCTGGGCCGACCGTGAGGGCGCTCTCTACTGCGCTGAGGCGGTCTGATCGGCGCGCCGCGGTGCGCGGGTCCTCCACATCCGGGGCGCCTGCCGTCAGCGGCGATCCTCCGCGTTAGGTGGAAGCCGCATATCAGGCTCAAACTGCGGCACCACCGTGGGATCGGTGCCGAGTCGCTCGCACCGCCAACGCCATTCCCGTGCGAAAAAGTCCGACCCTGGGGCATCTGCCCGTGGAAACGCCCCGCATCCAAAGGTCGGGCACCACCAATACGACACGCCGTCGTAGCCTCGGAGTCGCTGGATCCCCCAGATGTTGTCGGTGCGCCCGCAGGCCGGGCAGGTTGGGCGGGCTGTCGGGTCAGACATGATGCCTCCGTTGGGGTGGTCGTCTGTCCCACCATACCGCCACCGCTACACTCCTCAATCACTCATCGATCCGGGGCTGGCTTCAGGCGAGGTGCCCAGGGCCACGCCCACCCGACTGGCGGGAAATACGGTGTCCCCCATTCGTCGCACCGACCGAGCCAGATGTCGAAAAGCTGCTGGCAGTGGTGCGGTTCAGGCGCGGGGTGCGCATCGACCTGTCGGAGCCTCGCGACAAATCGCGTGTGTACCGCCCACGCGCTCCCGTCCGCATTCTCGTGACATTGCCCTTGCCATACAGCCGCGATAAACGCGTTGTGTACGCGCCTAGTGCGGTACCTGGACGCAGGCGTATCGAAGCCGTGCCGCACCACCTCGTGGGCCATCGCACGGAAAGCGGGCGACCAGTGCGCGGTCAGATCGAGGACGACCTCGCGCACCGTGCGGATGTCCCACGTCGGCTCAAGCCTCGAACCACGCCAGGGCGAGACAGGAAGTGCGGGGCGAGGAGGCTGCTCTCTAATGATCGTCACCTTGTCGTAAAAGTCAGACCAATCCTCGTCCTTGTTCGGCGGCGTCCACTTTTCGTCAATCCAGCGCGTCATGGCCAGAACCGCCGTGCGCGTGCCCGGCGCGCGCACTCCGGACAACGCCAGAGACGCATAGGGCGGCGCGACCACGCCGCCACGGCAAGAGCGAGTAACCCCACTGCTGGCGCGAGCGGCAGGAGCGCGGCGCTGCCAATGGCGGCTATCAGTCCAAAAGCGAGTGATCTTCCCATGCGGTCAGGATACCGCGCGACGCTTCGGTCGCCGGGCCCTACCATTGTGATCAGCGACCCAACCTTCACGGCGCTCCCAAGCGTCCAACTCTGCCTCCTCCTCCAGCTCAGCGCGCCTGAATTCCACGGCCTCCGCTCTGTCTGCCCGCCACTGGTCAAACGCCTGCGACATGTATTCGCAGTATTCTGGCACGTCCAGCCAGGGGTCGTTGTTACTGGCAACGATCGCGTGCAGCTCCTCGACCGCCTGTGACATCAGCGTCGAGTCCAACTTCGCGCGGAACGTGACCGTCATTGCCGGCCAGGCCTCCCTCGAAACGTCACGTCGTCGATATTCCGCCTCGAACCAGGCGAGGACGGCCTCGGCCTCAGCTCGTCGACGACGCGCGATCACGAAGATGAAGCCCGGCTGACCATATCGTCCCTCGGCATCCACGCCCCACACGGTGGCGAAATGCAGCTGTTTGGGGAGCGGCTTCGGCCTCTCGCCCGCCCGATGGCCCACGATGAATTCTGCTCGCTGCTGGAACAGGCTTCGTGGGCGGCGGCGGGAACGGTTCGGGGGAGTGGGCGGGGTGGTCATCGAATCTCCGAGTGGGTGCGGACTTCGGCATCAGCCGAACTCCGCACCATACAGCATCTCGGGGGGCCCGCAGCAAGCGCTGCTGTGGGCGCTTAGCGTTCATCCTCCGGGTCGGTTGGGTCGACCAGGACCTCTCCGTCGTCGCTCAGGCGAAGTCGTGGCCAAAGATCGGCGGTCTCGCGGAGGATCAGCTCGAGTGTCGATACCGTCTCGCGGGCCTCGGTGCGACCAAGGTCGTCCTCGGCGAGCTTGTCGAGCACGCCCTGAGCGTACCACCGTATCGTGGCCTGCAGCAGTGCTTCGCTTGCGACGAGGGGGAGAGGACCACGCACAACGCGGGCGGTGGCAAGTTGTACCGCGAGCGTAGCAGGTCCAGGCCACTCCACCGGGTTGCGCCCAAAGGCGGTCAGGGCCGCGCGAGCGTCGGCTTTCAAGGCCCATTCCAGCAGGCTCCGATCGCCAGGGCCCCGCGGCGCGGTGGGCAAGCGCACCTTCGCGATCGCCGCACGCTGTGCCGGCGTCAGATCAACATATTCGTCGCTAATCACGGTACCCCCGATTTCGTCCGTGGTCGTCCCGCGCTACCAAGTTCAGCCTCAGGCGGCCTCACCTGGTGGATCTGTCACAGCCCATGGCGTTCATGAGTTGGTTCCTCTCGGTCCGTGCACCCCCCGATGAGGAGCACGCGTGCGGTGCGCCCGACGGCGTGAAGCCGGGCCACGATCATCGCCGCGAGTGCCATCAGGTAATCACCGCCAGCAACGCCGGCAGCACAAAGCGCCTCGATAGCGTTCGATCCGCGATGCCTTCCTCACACAATGACGGCAGCCCCGCCTGGTCGTCCTCGGGGCTACCGTCCAGATCGTCGGGCTCAGGGTGCTTCGGGCGTCGAGTCATGCGGCCACTATACCGCAGGCCGACGCCTGGGGTGCCCTCCCGCCACCACGGGAGCGCACGCCGCAAGCCGTTACCGTCGGCGGTGTGGGATCGTCACCTCCAGGGCGTCGTTGGTCATGGTGAGCCCGATGTTGGGGTCGCCAGAAAGCGTGTGGACGGCACAGAGTGTGATCAACAGATCGAGTCGCTCTACGATCGCGTAGATGGACTCCGGGGTGATGGTGCCGACGCGACGCCACTCTGCGATCGCAACCAGGTATGTGTACACGACCGCTACCGAGAGCTCGGCGACTGGGACGTCCACGTCGGCTGTGAGTGACAAGGTCGTTCCGATCATCTCCTGCAGTTCGGTGGGGCATTCGGAAACGAGCTCGTGTGTCGCGCCTTTGACTGCGCGGCCGAGGTGTCCGCATGCTCGCACGTCACGAATGATCTGCCGGATGCCGACGGGACTGAAGCAGGGATCGTCAGGCAACGGAAAGTGTTCGCGGAAGAGTTCGTGCAGTGCGGTGATGGTACGGAGCGGGGGAAGTGCCATGGGGAACGGCATGGTCGGCTCGGCTGATTGGGGGGATTAGAAGGGGTTAGGCGATGTCCTGGAGGTCAAGCATCAATTGCTCATGCCACGCGTCGAGGTGTTCGGCGTAGTCCTGATCCATCTGCCGGTCCAACTCGTCGCAGGCATCGATGCCGTCCAAAATGGCCATGATCTCCTCGCGCTCGGCTTGCTCTTCGGCCAGGTAGCGAAGGTCCTCTTCGGTGAGGTCAGCAAACGGGAGGGAGGGCTGGACATAGGACGGTGCTGTGGGGACTGGCTGTGTCGAGGCATGCATGGCAGGCTCCTGAGATGCGGTGGACGACTATGGTCACCATGACACAGGAGAGGGGGGTGGAGCCAAGGGGTAGGCGGAAGGGGGGCCTGGACGTGCGGTATGGTGAGCTGCACCACTCACCCCGACGCAGGAGTGTCTCATGTTTGTTCGCTGTGCCGTCCTTGGTCTATTGCTCTTGTCCCTCGCCGCACCTCATGCAGTCGAAGCGCAATCGGATACGGCGCAGACCAACCGCGCCAAGCGTGAGTTGAAGCGCGCTGAGGTGCCGGATACGGTCGTAGTTGAGGTGTTGCCCGCCACGGAGAGGCTGGTTGTTGCCGTGGCCGCGTTCGATTTCACAGCCCTCTTCAATTCCAAGCGATACCAGGAGCGATCGGACCTCGGACGATTCGCTGCGGCAATTCAACAGGGCGGCGCAACCAACCAGTCGCTCGACGCGGCGGAGCGTGAAGGGGCGACGCTGGGCAAGCAGATCGGCGAGCGCTTCCAAAACCTCCTCAGTGCCACGCAGTCATTCCGCTTCCGGAATACGGACCCGAAGTTCCTCGAGACCCAGGCACGGCTGGGGCTCTCCACCGACCAAGGACCGTCGGTCGAGTTCATCATCACGGGCTCCCTGATGGAGCTCTCGAACGAAGACAAGGACATCGCCGCGGGATTCGGGAGCGTCGGCGGCGGACTGCTCGGCGCGTTCTCCAAGAACAAGTCCTACGCTGAGGTGGGCTGCACCGTGACCCACGTCTCGGGCGAGACCGTATTGCGCACAACGGGCCGCGGGCTGAGCAAGAAGGGCGGGGGTGGCGGGGTAGGGGGCTTTGCGAAAGGCTTCCTGGGAGTCGCCGGGACCAAGACCAACAACGAGCAGGAAGCGGCGTACACGGAAGCCGTCGAGCGCGCGGTCCAAAATTGTGTCGCGGATATCACGAAGGAGCGGGCGGTGCTGACGCGGTTCTTGAGTGAGAATGGATTCCGGGGCAGCAGCCCTCAGTAGCCCGGTGTCTCATCACGGGAGGTCCCGGCCCCAAGGCAGCTGATGCCTTGGGGTCGTTCCGTGGGCCAGATCGCTTCCCGAGGGCTACGCCCCGGAGGAGAGGGATTGGTCCCCTCGTCCCGTGACCACATCTCGAGAAGGAAGATGATGCTTGTCCGCCAGCGCTGGTGCCGGCGGCAGTTGCTATCTGGGCGGGCCGACTCCTGTGACTGGGCTCGGCGAGGCTTGACGCGAGGGCGTGGCGGGTGGCCGATTGGCAAGTGCCCTAGCTGTCAGATCGTTTCGCACGGCTTGTGGGGAGAGATGCATGCCTGCATGTGAAGCTTGGCGCGCGCCTGCCGCCGGTGAGCCTTGATAAACTTGTAGCCCTGCCGGACCCGGCTGAGCTGCTTCATGACCAGCCTCAGTTTGGAGTGGGAGCCTAGATCTACGCTCTCCACCAATGGCTGGGAACTCCAGGCGTGAGAGACCAAGTAGAACACGCGCGGACTCCCGGGGAGCCGATCGAGCGATCGTGCTTCACGCCTCGCGATCAGCTCGCTCAGGGGCCGCTCGTGGGGAGCGGAGTCGGCAGGGCTACCAGAACGGCGGTGACGAAGAGCACGAGCATGGCGACCATCACTTCGGCGCTGGCAGAGCGAACGACCCGGACAGCACCGATCTGATCCCCAAGCGAGGGGAGCACGCGTCGCCAGTTGTAGGCACCGGTGGCGACAACCACCGAGAGAATGGCGAGCTTGAGCAACAACACCCGGCCGTACGCTGTCGTCCAGAGTAGGTCGAGTTGGCCGGTGTGAATCCAGGTCGAGGCCACGCCGGTGAGTCCCGCCAACGCGGCGCATCCGAGCGCCACGGGGGAGTAGGCCGTCACCAACTCAGCGGCCAGCGCGCCGTGGTCCTCCATCGGTCCCAGGGCGGCGGTGATGGAGACGATCAACATCACAGCCAGCGTGCCGAGCCAGCCCGCAGCACCAATGATGTGCAGTCCATCGGAAAGGACGGCCAGCGGGATCCACCGCTCAGCGGCAATGGCGTGTCCCGAAAGCGCTGGGGTAAACGCCAGCAAGAGGCCCACGACGCGGATGGGCATCCACCGCCCGGTCGTTTGGGCCCGCCTGAACAGGATCACGGCCGCCACGCCGAGGAGCACTTGCGCCGCCCAGGCCCATCCCCACGTGGTGTGCACGATCAACCCACCGATCATGTCTGCCTGAAATGCCTGTCCCGGTGTGTGCATCGCCACCGACTGCGCGGCCAGGCGCAGCGGCAACGTGACCAGGAGCAGGACGGCAGCGACGTGCCCGACGGTGGCGCAGAGCGCGGTCAGCCCCGCTCGCGGGGCGATGCCGAGACGGCTCCAGTGCAGCTCGACGCGTCGGAGGACAGCCATCTGAAATACCGCAGCGCCAACGATGCCGGTGAGCGCGATGTACATCAACCAACGCACTCCGACAAAGAGCGGGTCGGACACGTCAAATGGTGGCCCAGCCGTTGCCGTCGGCTGATGGACTTCGTGCGGAGTGTCGGGCGGCGCCACACTGCCGGCGTCGCCTTCCGCGCGGAGCTGTTCGGGAATGTTCACCACGAAGCGGAATTCACCACGCACCACGTGCGCATCCGCGCCCGCCACTTGCCATCGTACCAGGTATGATCCGTTCCCGAGGCGGCGGTCGAGCGTGGCCACGATGGTGCCCTGTGAATCCGGGATGGTGGCGAGTGGAGCCAATGCCACCGTTGTCCCCCTGGCGTCGATCAACTGGATCTTGGAGAAGCGCAATTCAACCGGCTCACTAAAGCTGAGCCGAAGCAGTCTCGGCGGAATGGTCAACGTCTCGGCCGCGGCGGGTATTGATCGCCGGAGGACCGGATGCGCACCCGCCACGTCGGCTTGGGTGAGAAGTAGCAATCCCAGGCCTAGCGCGACCCGGGTGAGCATTCGACTGATTCTTGATCTTGGGGTGCGCGGCCTCCGTCGGCCTGTGGCCGCGAGCCACTCACTCTGCTCATCGGTCACCAATCGTCGCATCACCGCCTCCCGCTGCTAAATTTGACCTGATCGGCCCATTCCCCCGTGCTTGATGATACCGGGCCAACGATTACGGGACCTTCGATCCGAGGTTAAGGTTTCTTGGATTCGTTCAAGTCCTCGGCCCGTCGATGGGGGATTCCCCCCCCCATCGCGGCCGCCCAACTTCTCGGGAGCCGGCATGCGCATCTTGGTCGTCGAGGATGACTCGCAAACGGCCCGCTTTCTCAAGCAAGGCTTGGAAGAGGAGGGCCATGCCGTCGATGTGGCTACTGATGGTGAAGAGGGTTCACACCTCTGCCACATCTACTCGTACGACCTGATTCTGTTGGACGTCCAGATCCCGAAACGGACGGGACTCGAGCTCTCGGCCGATCTCCGGCGCGAGGGAATTGACACGCCAATTCTGATGCTGACGGGGCGCGATTCGACACCAGACGTGGTGCGCGGTCTCAACGCCGGCGCCGATGACTATTTGACGAAACCGTTCGACTTCGATGAGCTGTTGGCGAGGGTCGCCGCCCTCACGCGGCGACGGAGTGGGTCTGTCAGTGGCGTCCTGCATTTCGGCAACCTGCAGGTTAATCGGCTCAACCGCCAAGTGCGCGTCGGGCACCGCCGTGTCGAGCTCTCGCCACGGGAGTTCCGGCTGCTCGAGCACTTCATGTTGCACCCAGAACAGGTGGTGACACGGGTCCAACTGCTTCAGCAGGTGTGGGATATGTCGTTTGACCCCAAGACAAACATGATCGATGCCCATATCTCGAACCTGCGCAAGAAGCTCGAACGGTACGGTGACCCGCGGCTCCTCCAAACGATCAGGGGCGCTGGCTATGCGCTGCGGCTGGGAGATGAATAGGGTGCGTTCGTTCCGCCTCGCCCTGGCGCTTCGCGTCGCCCTCGGGGCGCTTGCCATTCTGGCCACAGCTGGTCTGGTCAGTATCCTCGCATTGCGGACCATTCTGTATCAACAGCTCGACGATACCCTCCTGCATCTTGCTGAGGTGGAAGCGCGGGCCGGGGCGGCCACCAGCGGACCCGCGTTCCAGTTCCATGAGGGAGTCCTGCTCGCCGCCCGCGTGGGCCCGCCGGCGGAATTGATCCGGTACGCACAACTCTGGGATTTCAGCGGACAGCCGGTGGTGCGGAGCGGTAACCTGACGGCAAACCTCACCCTCCCCCCGTCGGCGCTGACAGAGGCGCGTGCCGGCCGCGTGGCGAGGGTGACGCACCGCTGGCAGGGGCGCGCGCTCCGCAGTGTGGTGTATCCGATGGAATTGGTCGGGGCGGCGCATCAGGTCCACGTACTGCAGGTCGCGGCACCGACCGGCCCGCTTCGGCAGACATTGGTGCGATTCGCGTTGTTCCTGGTCCTTCTCACCCTGGTCGGCACGGTCGGGGGATACGCGTTGGGTCGAAACTTGGCGGCGGTCGCCCTCCGGCCGACCGGAGAAATCACCGCGCAAGCCGAGGCCATCTCGGAGGGCACCTTGTCGGAGCGGATTACCGCTCACGCCGACGTCGACGAATTCGCCAGCCTGGTCACCGTGCTGAACGGCATGCTGGACCGACTGGACCGTGCCTTTCAGGTGCAACGTCAGTTCACTGCTGACGCGAGCCACGAGTTGCGTGCCCCACTCACCGTGCTCAAGGGTGACATCGATGTGACCCTGAAGCGGGACCGCACCGTCGAGGAATACCGAGCGACGCTCATCCGTTGTCGCGAGGAGGTCGAGCGGTTGACACGACTTGCCGGCGATCTCCTCCTCCTCGCGCGTGCGGATTCCAGTGTGCCGCTGGAGCATGTGGAGGACGTGGATTGTCGGGCACTCCTCGATCGGGTCCGTGTGCGGTTCGAATCGATTGCGACGGCCCGCGGGATCCGTTTTGTGGTCCACGCGGATGACGGACGGATATCGGGGGATGAGCGGATGCTCGACCGGGTCGTGAGCAACTTGGTTGACAACGCGATGAAATACTGCCGGGCGGGCGGGGAAGTATCCCTTGAATTGAAGTTGCAGGATGAGATGACCCTCACCGTGCGTGACGATGGCCATGGCATTTCCCCGGACCAACTGCCACACCTGTTCGTGCGGTTCTTTCGTGGTGATCCCGCTCGGCGACGCAGCGATGGGACCGGGCTTGGCCTCGCGATCGCCCAAGCCGGTGCGGAAGCCCATGGGGGCAAGCTCGAATTCCTTGGCAATGCACCCGGTGCCGTGTTTCGCCTGTCGCTGCCGCTAGATGGCACCCCAATCGCACACGCCAGCCACGCGTGAGGGCTTGGTGTCATGAGCAGGGTCGGTGCGACACGCACGGCGAAACCGAGCGGAACCGTCGAAGGAAGGGGTCTCGCCGGTCCGATCGATTTGTCGCGCCTGCCGCTCAGGCCATTACTTCGCAGGCCTGCGCACATGCCCGGCATACTTCTGCGCAACGTTGCATGGTTGCATCCTCGCCGAATGCTGCACACGAGTCGGCGCACGTGTTGCAACGCTCGGCGCACTCACGGCACACGGCACCGACGGACGGCGACATCTCCTGCATCGCCGTCGTGCACCCCTTTCAGCGGGGCTGCGTGCGCACCGCCCGCGCAGCGGTCTCGAGGTACGGGCACTGCTGCGCGAGTTTGCATCGTTGATCCTGATGGCCCTCCCGCAGGGGGGGGGGGGGGCGCGTGCCTAGCCGGCGTGGAGCACCGGCCGGGAAAGCATCGCTGAGGATGATCATCCGAAGAGATGACCGCGGCTTCCATGATGGTCCGGAAGCCGGTGGGCATGCAGAGCAATCGAACTGGTGGCCTTGAAGTCGGCCGCGTGGGACATCCCGTCAATCCGTCCGTTCGTTCGAAGTCGCCGCCCGCACCTCCCGTTCCTTCCACAGCGAGTAGACGGCCGGAATCACGATCAGCGTCAACACCGTGCTGCTGATCATGCCCCCGACCATGGGGGCCGCAATGCGTTTCATCACACTGGCACCGGCCCCGGAACCCCAGAGTATGGGGAGCAATCCCGCCATGATCGCGGTGACGGTCATCATCTTGGGGCGCACGCGCTCCACCGCACCCTCCATGACCGCCTCGTAGAGATCGCGAAGCGACGGCCGGTGTCCGGTGGCCGTGCGCGCTGCCCACGCGTGATCAAGGTAGATCAGCATCACCACCCCGGTCTCGGCGGCGACGCCGGCGAGTGCGATGAAGCCGATCGCCACCGCGACCGACCAGTTATACCCGAGGAGCCAGATGAACCAGATGCCGCCGACCAGCGCGAACGGCAGCGAGAGCATGACGATCAGCGATTCTGGTACGCTCTTGAAGTTGAAATAGAGGAGCAAGAAGATGATCGCCAAGGTGGCGGGGATGACCACTTTCATCCGTTCCTTGGCGCGCTGCATGTATTCGTACTGGCCACTCCAGACAAGAGAGTAGCCTGGAGGGAGCGACACGGCGCGTTGCACCTGTTGCTGCGCCTCCGCGACGTAACTGCCGATGTCCCGCCCGACTACGTCCACGAACACCCACGCCGTCGGCTGGGCGCCCTCCGTGCGAACCACCATGGGACCCGCCACCTGCCGGATCGTGGCGATCTGCCCGAGCGGGACGAACGCTCCCTCACCAGCCGTGGCGCCGGGTGCCCCCATTCCGGTCGGCATGCCGACATCAGGGCTGGCGTCGCTGCCGATGCCATGGGCGACGGGAATCAGGACGGAGGCGAGCCGCTCGGGGTTGTCGCGCAGCTCGAGGGGATACCGGATGCGCACGCCGTAGCGCTCGCGGCCCTCCACGGTCTGGGTGATCGTCATGCCGCCGACGGCGGTAGCGATGACGGTCTGCACGTCACCGACGTTCAAGCCGTGCCGCGCCGCCTTCGCCCGATCGATGTCGATGTCGAGGTAGTAGCCGGAAACCGCCCGCTCCGCGAACGCGCTTCGCGTTCCCGGCACCATCCGCACCACCTGCTCGACCTCCTTGCCCAGCCGCTCGAGCTCAGCCAGGTCAGGGCCGAAGAGCTTGATCCCGACAGGGGTCCGGATGCCCGTGGCGAGCATGTCGATACGTCCCTTGATCGGCATCGTCCAGGCATTGGTGATTCCGGGAAGCCGTACCGCCGAATCCATGGCGGCCACCAGGGCGTCGTAGGTCATCCCCTCTCGCCATTCCGATTCCGGCTTCAAGGTGATCGTGGTTTCCACCATATCGAGCCCCGCCGGATCGGTCGCGGTATTCGCCCTTCCTGCCTTGCCCCAGACGTGATCCACTTCCGGGAAACTCTTCAGGATGCCGTCCTGGACACGGAGAATCTCGCGCGCTCGCGCGACACTGACCCCCGGCAGGGTCGTCGGCATGAAGAGGATGGTCCCCTCATCGAGTCGCGGCATGAACTCGCTCCCGATCTGGGACCACGGGATGGCAGTCAGGATCAGCCCCACCAACGCCGCACCGATGACCGGCCACCGTTGCCGCAACACGAAGGTGATGACTGGTCGGTACAGGGCAATGAGCAGGCGATTGACCGGATTCGCCCGCTCTCGGTAGATCTTGCCCCGGATGAAGATTCCCATGGCCACCGGCACAAGGGTCACCGACAGCAGGCTCGCCGCGGCCATCGCGAACGTCTTGGTGAAGGCCAGGGGCTTGAACAGCCGGCCTTCCTGTCCTTCCAGCACAAACACCGGGACGAAGGAGACGGTAATGATCAACAGCGAGAAGAACAGCGCAGGCCCGACCTCCTTGGACGATTCTCGAACTACCTGCCAACGCTCCGCCGTGGTCAAGATCGACGTGTCGAGTGATTTGCCAGCCGCTGGGTGTCCCAGGGCAACGTGCCGCGCATCCACGGCGCGTTCGAGGTGCTTGTGCATGTTCTCGATCATGACAATCGCCGCATCGATCATTGCGCCAATGGCGATCGCGATTCCCCCCAATGACATGATGTCAGCGCCAACCCCGACCCATCGCATCGCGATGAACGCGATGAGGATCCCGAGTGGCAGGGTGATGATGGCCACCAGCGCTGACCTGGCATGAAGCAGAAAGACGATGCACACCAAGGCGACGACGAGGCTCTCCTCAAGCAACTTGCCACGGAGATTGTCGATGGCCCGTTGGATCAGGTCGCTCCGGTCGTAGACCGGCGTCAGTACAACGCCAGCGGGGAGGCCCTGCTGGACCTCCGTAATCTTGGCCTTGACGCGTGCGATGGTGGCGAGGGCATTCTGGCCAAACCGCATGACCACGATGCCGCCCACCGCGTCGCCCCGCCCGTCTAGCTCCGCGACCCCTCGTCGGACCGCTGGACCGACGCTCACGCGACCGAGTTCGGCCACTCGGACCGGTATCCCGCTCTGAGTCGCACCCACCACAACATTCTCGATATCGTCGATCGACTTGAGGTACCCGAGTCCCCGCACCATGTACTCGCGCTCGGAGAGCTCGACGACCATCGCCCCGATGTCGGCATTGGCGTTCTGAATTGCCGACATGACCGCCGTGATCGGGATCCGAAACCCCAGCAGCTTCGCGGGGTCGAGATCGATCTGGTACTGCTTCTCGAACCCCCCCAGGGTCGCAACTTCGGAGACGCCCGGGACGGCCGTGAGGGCATACCGGAGGTACCAGTCCTGGATACTCCGCAGCTCCGCCAGGCTCTTTTGTCCGGTGGTGTCTTCGAGCGCGTACTGGAACACCCAGCCAAGACCGGTGGCATCGGGCCCGAGGGTCGGTGTCACATTCGCCGGCAGCTTCCCCTGGATACCGTTGAGGTA
Source organism: Gemmatimonadota bacterium (assembly GCA_016720805.1). NCBI lineage: Bacteria > Pseudomonadati > Gemmatimonadota > Gemmatimonadota bacterium. The sequence goes on from JADKJZ010000015.1 coordinate 55,309, forward strand.
CTCCAGAACCCGTGAACGCGCCCAATAGAGATCGGTACCGTCTTCGAAGATGATGTAGACAAACGAGATGCCGAAGAACGAGTAGCCCCGGACCGTGCGGGACCCAGGCACCTTGAGCATCTCGGCCGCGATCGGGTAGGTGACCTGATCCTCCACGATGCGTGGCGCCTGATCATTGTACTCGGCTTGCACGATGACCTGCACGTCGCTCAGGTCGGGCAGTGCCTCCAGCGGTGTCTGTTTGACCGCCCAGATGCCGCCGGCGATGGCGGCGAGCGTGAACAGGGAAACCAGCAGCAGGTTCGCGGTCGACCAGTCAATGATGCGCTTGAGCACGGCCGGTCAGCTCCCCTCGGGCATCTTGTGCCCGGTGTGCTCGTTCTCCGCTGCCTTCGCCTTCGTCGAGTCCTTGGTTGGCGCTGGCGTTGGTGCGACCCGGCGCGGCGACGGCTTCGCCACCGGGGGGACCTTGGGCGCCGTCATGTCCATCCCCGGCATGCTGGATCCGGGATCGGCGGCGGGCGGTGGTGCGGCGGGCGCTGCCGGCGCGGTGACATCCATTCCCGGCATGTTGCCCATGCCGCCGAGCAGTGAGCCGAGATTGGATTCTGCGTCCACCAGAAAGGTGGCGGAACTCACCACCGTATCACCCACCACCAGACCCGCGAGAATCTCGAGTCGGTCGTCGGTCGCCTGGCCGAGGCTGACCTCCCGGGGCACCAGCATGCCGTCCGGCATCTTGACGAACACGAGGTTCCGTTTGCCGGTCGAGAGAATCGCCGAGCGGGGGACGCTCAGCACCGGCTCGGAGGCCGCCGCAAAACTGAAGGTCGAATACATCCCCGGCTTGAGGAGGAGGCCCGGGTTCGCGAGGGTGACGCGAACGCGAGCGGTCCTGGTTTCAGGATTGATGGTGGGATAGATGTACGAGATCCGGCCGGTTCGGATGTCACCGGGGAGGGCCTGAAATTCGGCGACAACTTGCCCACCGAGCCGCACCGAGGGAAGATCCCGCTCGTACACTTCGCCGTCCAGCCACACGATGCTCAGGTCGGCAATGCGATACACCGCCTCCCCGGCCATGAGGCGCTGCCCGGCAAGCACGGACTTCTCGATGACCACGCCGCTCACCGGGGATCGGAACGTCACCGTTTTGCGGATCTCGCCCGATTCCTCGATCTGACGGATCTGGTCCGGCGGGATCTCCCAGTACAAGAGTCGGCGCCGGGCGGATTGGAGCAGATCATCGGAGCTCTGGACGGCCGCCGAGGTGCCGGTGGACAGATCGCGATTGAGCCGTCGGGCGAGGAGCAGCTCCTGCTGGGCGGCAACCACCATCGGCGAATACAGGTCGAACAGCGGCTCTCCCACACGGACCGCCTGCCCGGTGAAATTGACATGCAGTTGGTCGACCCAGCCATCCACGCGGGCGGTGACCGACTTGAGCATGGTCTCGTCGTATGTCACGATGCCCACCGTCCGCACGACGCGGTCCAGCGGTCCGAGGATGACCGGGGCGTAGGTGACCCCGATCCGTCGGGCTGCTTCCGTGGAGAGCATCACGGCACGCGCACTATCGGAGGTCGGCGTCGCGGCGTGATTGTGGGCGGCCGGTTCGGCGGGGGACGCTGATGGCCGACTGAAGTACCAGGTGACAATCGCGGCGATCGCGAGTACGCCGACGAAGCCCATGACAGCGACGGGACGCGAGAGGCGACGGCGATTGCCGGTCTGGAACGGCGAAGACTCGGGGGCCGGATTCAGGGGATCGTGCTGCGTCGTCATCTATCGTTCTCCCGGCGCGCCGGCCGAATTGGACACCGTGGGGTCGAACAGCGGCCTTCCAAGGAGCATCTCGAGCTCTGCGAGCGCAGCACCCTCCTCGGCCTCCAACTGGAAGACCTGTTGACGGTAGCGATTGACGGTCATCTGGGCATCGAGGAGCATCGGTAGATCCACATCCCCGACCCGGTACGCGGAGAGCGTGGAAGAGACGGTGGCGAGCGCCTGGGGCATGATGGTCCCTTGATACAAGGCCCGGAGGTCTCGGCTCCTCCGAATCGACGCGAGGAGTTCCCCGAGACGGCCCCTCGTGTCGGCGCGCATCGCGGCGAGTTCCGCCTCCGCAGCAAGCCGCATCGCGCTGGCCTCATCGCGCATCTTGAACTGTCGCCGTCCCGCCCAGATCGGGACCGAGAAGCCAGCCATGAGGCTGATCATCCGTTCGGTACCCATGGCCATCGGTCGCTGGCCGTAGATGACGCCAAGTTGCAGGTCTGGCCAGATCTCCCGGCGTGCTCGTTGCTGCGCGGCACGGGCAGCTTCGACCTCGAGTGCGCCGGCCGCGAGCATCGGCCGGCCGTCAAGGGCCATCCGCTCGAGGGAGTCGGCAACCGCCAAGTCTGCCGGAAAAGCTGGCAGGATGGGCGATGGTACCGGGGTGTTGGATGGTTGATCAAGCAGGGCGTTCAACCGAGCGGCGGCGGCTCCACGCATGGCCCGCATCCGCGCAATCTCCTCGGTCATGCGGTCGACTTCAATTTGCGCGCGCAACACGTCCGCCTGACGCCCTTCGCCCACGGAATACATTGTCCGTGCCGTCGTGCCGATGTCACGGAGCAGCGCCTGGGTGGCCACCGCCACTTCGATGCTGCGGTCCACCTGATAGAGCTCGTAGAAGGCCATGGCGCCCCGAGCGCGAAGTTCCCAAGTCAGTTCGGCGGCGCGGCTCGCCGCTGCCCCCGCCTGCGCCGCCGCCACGCGACCCGCCAGCCCGAGTTGACCGGCGATCGGGAGCATCTGCATCACCTGCACTTGATTCATGCCGAGCGGATCCTGCAGGCCGAAACCAGGAAGATTCCGGTTCATCAAGCCGAACTGGACTTGCGGATCTTGCAGCGTCCGGGCCGGGTCGACGCGCGCGGCGGCGGCGGCGGCCATCTGGCGTGCCGCCTCGAGGCGAGGATTCTGTCTGTCGAGGATCGTGAAGACGTCGGCGAGGGAGAGACCGCGCGTTGCGCTGCTGGTCGGTGTCTGCGCCGCCACCGCCGGCGCGAGCAGCCAGAGCCCGATGATCCACAACGCTCGTCCCCACCGCGGTAGTTGCTGCACTCACTGCCTCCTCGCGTTCATGGACTTGTCGGCCGAGGGCCAGGCGACGAACTCCGGCGAGAAACCTATTGGGCACGATGGGTGGCGGCCATGAAGGACAGATTAAGGAGCGTTGAGTTTGTCGGGCGCGTATGCGCGAAGAAAGTCGCTCTCTGGGACTAATTGCTTTGGGGGAGAACACGGCCCGGAGGAGTGTGCCACACTCGGCGATGCTGGCAGGGCATCAACATTTCTTAACCTTCTCGTCATGGCCTCTTTCGAATCGGCTCCTATCCTTGAGTGATCAGCGCACGCCGTACCATGACCATGAGTCGTCAGGTTTTCCATTGTTTGACATCGGATGATTCACGCAGCGCGCGACCCACTGGAGGATCGCTCACATGACGGACGCAGGCCAGGAACACAGCCATCACACTATGCAGGCCAGCGCTTCCCCCGACGTGGACGCCGCCCATGAGAAGGCCGATCCGCCACACGGAAGTCATGACCAGCACGCCGGCCATCGTCCGGAAATGTTCCGCGATCGGTTCTGGCTCTCGCTCGCTCTCACCGTGCCGGTCGTCGTCTGGTCGCGACACGTCGAGGAGCTGCTGGGATATGTGGCACCGGTCTTCACCGGCTCGGCGTGGATTCCAGCGGTACTGGGCACGGTGGTGTTTCTCTACGGCGGGTTGGTTTTCCTGAATGGGGCACGGCGGGAGCTGGCGGCGCGTCTGCCGGGAATGATGACGCTGATTGCCCTCGCCATCACGGTGGCATTTGTCTTTTCCTGGGTCGTCCAGCTCGGCGTGATCACGGCCGATGCCCTCTGGTGGGAACTCGCCACCCTGGTCACCATCATGCTGCTCGGTCACTGGATCGAGATGCGCTCGATTCTCCAAGCCCAGGGTGCGCTCCAGGAGCTCGCCAAGCTGCTGCCGGACAGTGCCACTCGGCTCGCTGGCGAAGTTGAAACAGTGGTACCCGTCAGTGCGCTCCAGAACGGAGATGTGCTCCTGATTCGCCCCGGTGAGCGAGTGCCTGCGGATGGAATCGTGCGGAAAGGGGAGAGCGATCTCAACGAATCCATGATCACCGGCGAATCGAATCCGGTTCGGAAGCAGGAGGGGGACCCCGTCATCGCAGCGACCATCAACGGACAGGGGTCGCTGCGCATCGAAGTCACCGGTACGGGCGACAAGACCAAGCTGTCGGGCATCATGCGCCTCGTGGCCGACGCCCAGAAGTCCAAGTCCAGGGCGCAGCACCTGGCCGATCGCGCGGCGCAAATCCTGACCGGAGTGGCCATCCTCTCCGGCATCGCCACGCTCGTTGTCTGGCAGTCGCTGGGGGCAAGCATCGACTTCACAATGGTTCGTGTCGTGACCGTTCTGGTGATTGCGTGTCCCCACGCGCTCGGGTTGGCCGTGCCATTGGTCGTCGCCATCTCGACCACGATGGGCGCCCGGAACGGTCTCCTGGTGCGTGATCGACGCGGACTGGAAGAGGCCAGAAACCTGAACACCGTGATTTTCGACAAAACGGGAACCCTCACCCTGGGTGAGTTTCGCGTCGTGGACTTGGCGGTCGCTGACGCGGGGACCGAGGACGCCATGTTGCAGATCGCGGCGAGTGTGGAAACGGAATCCGAACATCCCATTGCCCGCGGCATCGTCAAGACGGCGGTTGACCGGAAGCTCGACGTCACGATCGCCAACGGTTTCCGCGCACTCCCCGGCAAGGGCGTCGCCGCTTTGGTCGGCGGGGCCGAGTATCACCTCGGCGGCCCGGCACTTCTCGCGACCGAGAACGCGCAGGTGTCAGCTCCACTGCAGCAAGCCGCGGACGCCGCGGCCAGCCGCGGTCAGGCCGCCATCTATCTGATCAAGGATGGCAGGGCGATGGCGGTGTTTGCGGTGGCCGACGCGATCCGAGAAGAGAGTCGTGAGGCGATCAGGGCCCTGCACGAGCGTGGCATCGAGGTCGCAATGCTGACGGGCGACGCGCAGGCGGTGGCCGACGCCGTGGCCGCCGAATTGGGGATCGACACGGTCTTCGCCCAGGTCCTCCCGGGCGACAAGGCCGCCAAGGTGAAGGAACTGCAGGCCCAGGGGAAAAAGGTGGCCATGGTGGGCGACGGGGTGAACGATGCGCCAGCGCTTGCGACGGCGGACATCGGGATTGCGATCGGTGCGGGTACGGATGTGGCGGTGGAGGCCGGGCACATCGTGTTGGTGCGTTCGGATCCCAGGGACATTCCGCGGATCATTACGCTGTCACGAGCGACCTACCGGAAAATGCTGCAAAACCTCTGGTGGGCGGCAGGCTACAACATCGTCGCCATTCCGCTGGCGGCCGGAGTCCTCTCCGCGTGGGGTATCCTCCTCACACCGGCGCTGGGTGCGGTGCTGATGTCGGCGAGCACGGTGGTCGTGGCCGTCAATGCGCAGCTGCTGAAGCGGGTGAAGCTGGAGGCACCGTGATCAGAGTTGCCGTCAATGGATATGGCGTGATCGGTCGCCGCGTGGCGGACGCAGTGGTGCTGCAAGCCGACATGGAGCTGGTGGGGGTCGCCGATGTGGCGACCGACTGGCGTGGTCGCATCGCGGCCCGTCGGGGCTTCCCACTGTTTGCGGCCACGACCACTGCGCACACCGAGATGATCGCCCGCGGATTTGAACCCCGGGGCGATCTCGATGCCCTGCTCGACGTGGCCGACATCGTCGTGGATTGCACGCCGAAAGGTGTGGATGCCGGCAACAAGCCTCGGTATGAGCAGGCAGGCATTCGAACAGTTTTTCAGGGTGGTTCAGCGCATGAGCTGGCAGGCCACAGTTTCGTGGCGAGCGCCAACTACCGCTCCGCACTCGATCGCCGAATGACCCGCGTGGTGTCGTGCAACACCACGGCCACGGTGCGTACGTTGTTCGCGCTGCAGCAGGCAGGGCTTCTCCGACGCGCGCGGGGTGTGCTGGTGCGGAGAGCCACCGATCCTTGGGAGAGCCATCGGGGCGGCATCCTGAATACGATGGTGCCGGAGCCGGACATTCCGAGCCACCAAGGGCCCGACGCGAAGACCGTGATCCCAGGGCTCGACGTCATCACGATGGCATCGAAATCCCCGCAGAATGTCGCCCACCTGCACCATTGGATGGTTGATCTCACTCGCATTGCGAGTCGGGATGAAGTGCTCGCCGCGTTTCGAGCGGTCCCGCGGATCGCCTTCGTCCGGGTTGATGATGGGGTCGAGGCGCTCAATGTCACCGCCGAGATCATGAAGGAAATCGGACGGCCACGGGGTGACATGTGGGAGGTGGCAATCTGGGAAGACATCCTGGCGGTGGAGGGTCAGGAACTCCTCTATGCGTATCAAGTGGATAATCAGGCCATCGTGGTCCCCGAGACCATCGATGCAATCCGTGCCCTCATGGGGACGGAGCGGGACGCCAGTCGGTCCATCCGGATGACGAATGAGGCCCTGGGCGTCTGCCAGGAGTTCCCATGAGCAACTGCGGCGTGGCAAGTGGGTGGCCGGGCTTCTGCGACCAGGCGTGCGACCGCCGGACCTGACAACGGACAATTGCGATTACCCCCGGGATGGAGCGGCCACCAATCATGATAAACACTAAGGTCTTGGCTTGGTCTTTGGGTGTGTTCGGGGCCGTGATATTCATCACGTGCGTGCTCTATGGTTTGATTGCACCCGAATCGCTGCACATGGGCCGCGCCCTCGGCGTCCTCTTGCCGGGGTTCACCTGGCTCACGCCGTCCGGACTGCTTATTGGGCTGGTCGAGGCGTTCCTCTACGGGGCATACGCTGGCCTCGTGTTCGCCCCGATCCACAACGCATTGGCGCGCCGGTGGGGAGGCGTCGGGCTACCTGCAGAAAACCAATAACGTGTTCCCCGCAAAGCAACGGGCGATCAGGTTGCGGACGCAGCGTCATGCTCGCGTCGCCCCCGTTGTCCAGCAGAGCTTCGTCGCCAGCGATCGGACCTAAGGCGCGCGGCGCGTGTGGCGCGATGTGCTCGCAGCGGGTCATCCCGTGGGAACTATCGCGAGCGTGAAGAGGACAGCCCCGAGCCGTTGCGGCGCGGGTAGCCGCCGACGCGCTAGCCCGTGTGTCATGAGTGATACTCCGGTCCAGCGTGCATCTCGGATGTCGAACGCTGGGGCGCAGATTCCGAAGGAATGGTGGATGTTCGTGCCTACAGGTTACCTTGTTTGTATGAACAGTTATTCACATGAGCCGCCGACTGGCATGTCAATTAGCGGTCCAACCCCCCACGGATCCTGCCAGATCCGCGTTCTTGACCGCGACCGGCTTCATGCCGCACGAGCACGCCTCCCTGCACCCCAAGACTCGGCCCGGGTGGCGAGTATCCTCGGGGCGATCAGCAGCCGAACTAGAGTCCAGATCCTTTTCGCTCTGGGGCATGCCGAACTGTGCGTCTGCGAGATTGCGGAGTTAACCGGAACGTCCCAATCGGCAACATCCCATGCGCTTCGAAAGTTGCGAAGTGCCGGGGTGGTCGTATTCCGTCGCGACGGGAAGCTTGCGCACTACCGCGTGGCCGACGTTTCGGTGTTGGAACTCGTCCGCGCTGCGTCCGCGATACTGAATAGCGACCGGCCGGAGCGCCAAACTCTTCGGTCATGACACCATTTCTTGAAGACGCGGGGCGGTCTCGGGCACCGGCGATATGCCAAGCGTTGGGCGTGATCGTCGTGCAGCGCCTGACTCGCGTCGCGCCTACTTTTGCGGGTTCCCAGGCGTCGCTCGTGGCTCCGCTTCTAACGCGAGCCCTTTCGACAAATCCGGGGACACATCATTGACCCTTCAGCCGCCTGAAAGCGGACACGCCCCCGGATTAGGCAAGTCGGACGCGTCGGTTCTGCGCGTGGCTCTCGCCCTCAACGCGACGATGTTTGTAGTTGGCCTGGGTGCAGGGATCATCGCGGACTCCCTGGGCCTGGTGGCGGATTCGCTGGACATGCTGGCGGACGCGGGGGCGTATGGGCTGAGCCTCGCGGCAATTGGTCGGCCCATCCATTTCAAGACGAGGGTCGCGCGGATCAGCGGGATCTTGCTCTTGGTCCTGGGCGCTGGCGTCTTGACCGACGCGATTCGTCGATCGGCTGGGGGGAGCGATCCTGATAGCGGAATCATCATCGTCATCGCCCTGGCCTCGCTGGTCGTCAACGCCTTCGTGATCAGGCAGCTGACGCGATTTCGGCGAGGAGAGGTGCACCTTCGTGCAGCGTGGCTGTTCACCCGGGCCGACGTGGTCGCCAACCTCGGCGTGATTTGCGCAGGCCTCATCGTGATGGTGACAGGCAGCGCTGTGCCGGATCTGATCGCCGGGGTGGCCATCGGTTTGTACGTCATGAACGAAGCGCGAGGGATCCTTCGTGCCACCTGAGGGAGAAGACCCCCAACGGCTAAGGCACGCCCGAGTATGGAACGGTGTCGTAGCATAGGTGCAGTGACCCCGGGGCGGCGCATCTGTGGCGCGCAGTTGTAGCGAGGCCCGCGGCTCCACAACTACGGTATCTCGATGCAGAAGGCGAGGACCGTGTACACTGTGGGTCGCACGGCGGTGCCGTGGTCAAGGCGCCGGACCGTGCGGTCAATCGGCGTGCCCCATCATTGCACTCCGCGATTGACCACAATTTGCCAGTCGCGCGAATTGGGGATCGCGGTCACCGTGTGCCATCCGGCCTCGACGGCCACCCCGGCGATGGTGCCGGCCGTCGGCAGGAAAATCGCCGTGGCCTCGTCCGCACCCATCCGCAATGGTGCCCCGAAGGGGACCAGTCGGCTCATAACGGGGCGGCCGAGCTTCCGCGGGCGGCTGTAGCACGCCTTGACCTGATGATTGCCGAGCAACACGGACGTCGAATCGAACGGACTGGCACGAATCTCCAGATCCGCGCGCGGCCCCTGGACCCAGCGTGGCGGCAATGTCGCCGGGGTTTGTGCCGAGGCGGCACCGATTGGCGGCAAGACCGATGCAATGCAGAGGATGCCGAAATGACGGGTCATGCAGAGGGCTCGACGTCGCGTAGGAGAAACGGAGAACCGTTGGTCGCTACGTGGCCTGGACTCAGCGGGACGGGGCACCAAGGATGATGATCAAGAGGCCGGTGAGAATGACGGCACCGCCGAGCAGATCGCTGGGCCGTGGTGACACTCCGTCGACGACGCGGAGCCACACGAGTGCCGCCACGACGTAGACGCCGCCGTATGCCGCGTAGACACGCCCCGACGCGGTGGGGTGCAGGGTGAGCAACCAGGCGAAGGCCGCCAGTGACAGGGCAGCAGGAAGGAGGAGCCAAGCGCTCCCCCGTTGCCGCAACCAGAGGTACGGAAGGTAGCAACCGATCAACTCGGCGAGGGCTGTGACACCGAAGAGCGCAAGGGTCCGGAAGGGATTCATGCCCCAAGCCCACCGATCTGCAGGCTGGCCTTCCGGCTGCGGACGCCCTGCCATTGCTCGCGCCGATCCATGACACTCCCCACGTTCGGGTGCGACCGTCACCAACCTTGCCAATGACTCGGTTGCAACATATCATCGGATGACTATGCCACGCCTCCGGTGGACCGCTCACACCCTGATCGCACTGCTGCTTGCTGCCGGTGGCGCACAGCCGGCTGTGCAGCTGTGGCATCTCGCTGTGCACGCGGGCGCGGCCCTGGACCACGGAGAGCATCATACCACGAAGCAGGACCCGGTGGGTGACTCCACCTCTCACATCGAGGCCCAGGCGCTCAGCCACGAGCACCTCTCTTTCGATTCCTCGTTCCGGACACCACCAGATCAGTTGACCATCATCGGCCCGCCGACTGGTGCGCCACTGGTTATCCGGCTGGTCGTCGCGACCGCGACAGCCCCGCTCCCCGCACCACCCGGACACGTTCCGAGGCCTGAACCAGGCCACGACGTGCGATCCCGCCCCCCGCCGACCGTCTGACCCGGCGTGGCCATCAGGCCGCGCCCGTTGTGCATCCCCATATCACCACCCCGCGTTCACGATCTCGGCCCGGCCGGGCCGTGTCGTTCGTCCTCCTCAGGGGCAACCCGGAGTCTGGCTACTGTGAGCTGCAATTCTGGCAGGACACTTCTGCGCGACACAGCCTTGGGTCGTCGATGGCTTGGCGCGCTGATCGCCGTGACATTGGTCGCGGGCTGCGGCACGGCGGGCGTGGCCCCGTCCACGCGCCCCGTGGCGCGGAGCGAACCGATGACACCGGAGGGTTCGTCGTCGGAACGGCGTGCGGACAATCCTGTTGGCGACATCACCCTCCAGGACGCGATCTCGCTGGTGGTGCGACAGCGTCCCGAGCTGGCGGCGTTTGGATGGGAGCGGAGTGCGCGCGACGCACAGCTGCGCCAAGCGGGAGCCTATCCCAACCCGGTCGTCGAGGGCGTCGCCGAAAATGTGGCTCCCAGCGCTGCCCTGCGCCCGTTCAGCGGCGTCGGCGGCGTCGTGCAATCTCAGACGACCGTGACGCTCTCGCAGCTGATCGAGCTTGGTGGTGAGCGTTCGGCCCGTCGCGAGGCCGCGACCGCGCAGCGTGATGTCGCGACGGCGGACTACGACCTCGCGCGACTGGCCGCGCAGGCCGACGCGACGCAAGCGTTCCTTGCGGTCTACGTCGCGCAAGAGGCCGTGGCACTCGCGGACCAGACGGTGCAGCTGGCACAATCGGCCGAAACGAATGTCGGGGCGCGGGTCGAGGCCGGCGACTTGGCGCCGATCGAGTCCACCCGCGCCGCGGTGGTGCGCGCGGCGGCAGCAGTTGAATTGGCACGCGCGCGGCGCGACTTGGCGATGCACCGCGAACGCCTCGCGGCGATGTGGGGGAGCTCGACCGCCACATTCGGGCGGGCAGTCGGGGATCTTCCCACACCGCTCGAGCCCCCCGTGCTGAGCGCGCTCGCCGCACGTCTGCCGGAGGCTCCCCAGGCCATCCGTCGCGCGGCGCTCGTGCGCAGCGATCGGGGACTGCTCGCACTCGAGCGCGCGAAGCGGATTCCGGATGTGGCGCTGGCGGCTGGCCTGCGACGCTTCGGTGACTTGCAGGGCCAGGCCTATGTCGTGGGCGCCACGCTCACCTTGCCGCTGTTTGATCGCAATGGGGGAGGTATCGCCGAAGCGGTCGCGCGGGTCGCCAAGGCGGAGGAGACGTCGCGCGCGGACCAACTGCACGCGGGGGTTGCCGTGGCCGCGGCGCACCGGGCGGCCCAGACCGCATTCGACGAACTTCGTGCGCTCGACACCACGGTCCTCCCCGGAGCCATCGCAGCCTTTGACGCCGTGACCGAGGGCTTTCGGCTTGGCAAATTTGGGTATCTGGACGTCCTGGAGGTGCAACGCACCCTGATTGCCTCCAAAGGACAACGGTTGCGGGCACTGTTGGACTACTACCATGCGACGGCGGAGCTTGAGCGTTTGCTCGGAAGCCCGATCGATCCCACCCCACGCCCGTCTCCGCCACCCGGCGAGGAGTCGTGATCATGTTGCGAACCAGGACGACGACCGTCATCGTCGCGATCATCGGCGTGGGGCTAGCCTTGACCGCGCTCATCCTCGTCAACGGGCCGCGCGGCACGACGAGTGAAGCCGCCGAAGCCGCCGAGGCGCCGGCCTACCCTCGAGGTCCCCACGGCGGTCGCCTGCTTTCCGAGGGGCGCTCCAGCTCGAGGTCACCATCTACGAGACGGGTGTCCCTCCGCAGTTCCGGATCTACCCGTTCGATGGGCAACTCCAACCGGTGCCACCCAGCGCGGTCGCCTTGCAAGTGGAATTGCACCGACTTGGGGGGCGCATCGACCGTATCGCGTTCCGGTCGGAGGCAGATTATCTGCAGGGGCAAAATGTTGTGGAGGAACCCCATTCGTTCGACGTCAAAGTCTCGGCCACCTATCGGGGGCAATCCTACGCCTGGAGCTACGCGCAAATCGAAGGGAAGGTCGAACTCGGGGCCGCGCAACGCGCCAGTGCCGGGATCGTACTCGATACCGTCGGTCCCCGCCGCATGGTGACCACGATCGACCTCCCCGGCGAGGTGAAGGCCGATGCGACCCGGCGCGCCGAGGTGGCGCCGCGCGTTGGTGGCGTGATCATCGCGGTCCTCAAACAGGAAGGCGATCGCGTGGTCCGTGGCGATGTCCTCGCCATCATCGAAAGTCGTGAGTTGGCGGACGCCAAGAGCGCGTACCTCGTGGCCGAGCGACAAGTCGATTTTGCGACGACGACGCTGCAGCGTGAGGAGGCGCTGTGGCAGCGGAAAATTTCGCCCCAGCGCGACTATCTCGCCGCGCAGCAGGCGTTGGATGAGGCCACTCTCCGGCTTCGGGTTGCCGGACAGGGGCTGGTGGCCCTCGGGCTGCCGCCCGATGCGCTGCCGACCCTCCGCAACGAACCGCCCGAAGCGGCCGCTCGACTCGCCATTCGGGCGCCTCGTGCCGGCACCGTCACGGTCCGGGCCGCCTCCGAGGGGGAAACGGTGTTGCCCAACGCGAGCCTCTTCGTCGTGAGCGACCTCGCCGCGGTCTGGGTGGAAGCCGCCGTCCCGGCCGCCGATCTCGGCGTCGTGCGCCAGGGCCAGGAGGCCGTCGTGGTCTCCACCGATCTGGCGCGAGAAGTCCCGGGGCGCATCAGCTTCCTCGGGCCGGTGATCGGTACTGCCTCGCGGACCGCCGTCGCTCGCATCGTGTTGCCCAACACTGGCGGGGAGTGGCGGCCGGGTCTGTTCGTCACGGTGCGCATCACTCGGGAGGCCACGACGGTCCCGTTGGCGGTCGCGGCCGAAGCAGTCCAGTCCTTCCGGGATTGGCAAGTCGTCTTCGTCCGCCATGGCGACTGGTTTGAGGCGCGTCCGCTGACGCTGGGGCGGAGTGACGGCGCGTGGGTGCAGGTGTTGAGCGGGCTCGTGGCAGGCGATGAGTATGCCCGCGCCAATAGCTTTGCCGTCAAAGCCGAGATTGGGAAACTCGGAGCCACACATGACCACTAGCACGGAGCTGACGTGGATTGACCGCCTGCTGGCCGTCTCGATCCGCCAGCGTTGGGCCGTGCTGGGCGGCACGGTGGTGGTGGCGCTCCTCGGCGTCTTCAGTGCCACTCGTTTGCCGATCGACGCGGTGCCGGACATCACCAATGTCCAGGTCCAGGTCAACACGGAGGCGCCGGGCTATTCGCCGTTCGAGGCGGAGCAGCGCGTGACCTACCTGGTGGAGACCGCGATGGCGGGCTTGCCCGCACTCCAGGAGACCCGCTCCATCTCGCGCTACGGCCTGTCGCAGGTCACGGTGATCTTCGAGGACGGCACCGACATCTACTGGGCTCGGCAACTCGTCGGCGAACGCATCCAGGAGGCAATGGCACGGATGCCGGCGGGCCTCGCCCCCAGCATGGGCCCGATTGCGACGGGGCTCGGCGAGATCTTCATGTGGACCGTGGAGCCAAAGCCCGGTGCCCTGAACGAGGACGGGCGGCCCTACTCGGCGATGGACCTTCGGACCATCCAGGATTGGATCGTGCGACCCCAGCTGAAGACGGTCCCGGGAGTCGCCGACGTCAACACGATCGGCGGCTTCACCAAGCAGTTCCATGTCACGCCGGACCCTGGGAGGCTGGTGGCTTACGGGTTGACGGTGCGCGACGTCCTCGGCGCCTTGAGTGACAACAACAGCAATGTCGGCGCCGGCTACATCGAACGTCGTGGTGAGCAATACCTGATCCGCGCTCCGGGCCAGGTCGCTGGCCTCGATGATATCCGCCAGATCGTGGTCGGCATGCAAGGGAGTACGCCGATCCGTCTCGGTGATGTCGCTGGCGTGCAATTGGGTGAGGAACTCCGGACCGGCGCGGCGACCGAGAACGGCAAGGAGGTGGTACTCGGTACCGTCTTCATGCTGCAGGGCGAGAACAGTCGCATCGTCTCGCAACGGGTCGCGGACAAGATGGTGGCCATCAACCAGACGCTTCCCGCGGGTGTCACGGCCAAGACGGTGTACGATCGCACCACGCTGGTCGATGCGACGATTGAGACTGTCCAGCACAACCTCGTGATCGGGGCGTTGCTGGTGATTGTCATCCTCTTCCTCTTCCTGGGCAACGTGCGGGCCGCGGTGATCACCGCCTTCGCCATTCCGCTCTCCATGCTCTTTGCGATGTCGGGGATGGTGCTGGGCGGGGTCAGCGGAAACCTCCTCAGCCTCGGCGCGCTGGATTTCGGCATCATTGTCGACGGCGCCGTGGTCATGGTCGAGAATTGTCTTCGACACCTCGCGAGGCGGCAGCACGAGACCGGTGCTCCGTCGGCCCGTCAGGAGCGGCTTGACGTCGTGCTGCGGGCGGCGCGCGAAGTGTGGCGCCCAACGCTCTACGGCCAACTGATCATCATGGTGGTCTACCTGCCGATCCTCACCCTGACCGGCATCGAAGGGAAGATGTTCTACCCCATGGCCTTTACGGTGCTGGCGGCGCTGTTCGGCGCCATGGTGCTGTCGTTGACCTTTGTCCCGGCCGCGGTGGCGATCTTCGTGACCGGTCGCGTCTCCGAAACGGAAAGCCGCCCGATGCAGTGGGCCGTCCGCGCGTACCGGCCGACGCTTATGGCCGCACTGCGTCACCGGACCATCACGCTGACGGCCGCCGCCGCCCTGCTCGTGGTCACCGGGGCGATGGCCACCCGCCTCGGGAGCGAGTTCCTCCCCAGCCTGGACGAAGGGGACTTATTGGTGCACGCGCTTCGGATCCCGGGGACGAGCCTGTCTACCGCCGTCGAGATGCAGCACACCCTCGAGCGCAAGCTCATGACGTATCCAGAAGTCGCGTATGTCTTTTCCAAGATTGGGACGGCGGAGATCGCAACGGACCCGATGCCACCCAGCGTGGCGGATACCTATGTCATGCTGAAGGCTCAGGGTGACTGGCCCGATCCCGGGCGCTCCAAGGCCGACCTGGTGGCGGAGTTGCAGCGCGATCTGCTTCAGCTGCCCGGCAACAATTACGAATTCATCCAGCCGATCCAGATGCGGTTCAACGAACTGATCGCCGGCGTCCGAAGTGACGTCGCCGTCAAGGTCTTCGGCGACGACGTCGAGGTGCTCGCCGATGTCGGGGACCGCATCGAGGCGGTCCTGTCATCGGTGCCCGGCGCCGCCGACACCAAAGTGGAGCAGACGACGGGGCTGCCGATGCTGACGGTCCGGTTCCAGCGCGAGGCGATGGCACGCCTCGGGTTGACGGTCGCGACGGTACAGGAGGTCGTGGCGGTCGCGTTCGGTGGACGGACGGTCGGAGAGGTCTACGAGGGGGATCGCCGGTTCGACATCGTGGTGCGACTTCCGGAGAAGGCGCGGACAAACATCGAGGAGATGGGGCGCCTGCCAATTCCGTTGCCCACCGGCTCGACGGCGGCATTCGTTCCACTGGATGCGGTCGCAGACATTGAGATCGCCCCAGGGCCGAACCAGGTCAGCCGTGAGAACGGGAAGCGGCGCGTCGTCGTCACGGCGAATGTGCGGGGTCGTGACATCGGATCGTTCGTGGCAGAGGCCGAAGCGCGCATTGGTGCGACGGTCACCATCCCCGCCGGCTACTGGACCGCGTGGGGCGGACAGTTTGAGCAGCTGCTTTCGGCGCGATCACGGCTCCAAGTGGTGGTGCCTGTCGCCCTGCTGCTGATCTTTGGCTTGCTGTACGTGACCTTTGGCGGCATCCGCGATGCGTTGTTGGTTTCCACGGGCATTCCGCTTGCACTCACCGGCGGGGTGCTCTTTCTCTGGGTCGGCGGCATTCCGTTTTCGATCTCTGCGGCAGTGGGGTTCATCGCGCTCTCCGGGGTGGCGGTGTTGAACGGGCTCGTGATGATCACCTTCATCACGCGATTGCGCGCGGAGGGTCATTCCCTCGACGACGCCGTGCTGCATGGCGCGGTGGCACGGCTGCGGCCGGTCTTGATGACGGCCTTAATAACGTCCCTCGGCTTCCTCCCCATGATGCTTGCCACAGGTCGAGGTGCTGAAGTTCAGCGGCCGCTCGCCACCGTGGTGGTCGGCGGAGTGCTCTCGTCGACCCTGCTGACGTTGGTGATCCTCCCGGTTTTGTATCGCCTGCTTGCCCGCAAGGAAGCGGAGCAGGCGGCATGAGCCGCGGGCACAGGGGTGGCTGGCAGCTGCTACTCGCCGTGGTCGGCGTGACGCTGACGCCAGCCGTCGCCCAGGCACACGGCGTGGCGGCGGGCGACAAGGGGTTCATCCAGGAGAGCGCCGGCATGCTGCTGGTGCCGTTTGCCTACCTCGGTGCGAAGCATATGGTGACCGGCTACGATCACCTGCTTTTTCTGTTCGGCGTCATTTTCTACCTGTATCGCCTCAAGGACGTGGCGATCTACGTCACTTTGTTTGCGATCGGCCACTCCACGACGCTGCTGCTCGGTGTCCTGACCGGCGTCAGCGCGAGTCCCTACCTGATTGACGCCATCATCGTGCCTGGCGACCAAGATTCTCGATTTCGAGATGTCCCCGGATGGGATGATTCCCAATCTGCTCGCCTTCAACGTCGGCGTCGAAGTGGGGCAACTACTCGCCCTCAGCGCGATCCTGATCGGGATGGCGTACTGGCGCCGCACGTCAGGCTTTGGTCGCCACGCCTACACCGCGAACGTCGCACTCATGACGGCGGGTTTCCTGCTGGCGGGCTACCAGCTCGCTGGCTACTTCCTGACCTGAACACTCCGAGGATCGCCCGATGGTGCCGCACCCCGACGAACCACCGCCGAACGACGCCCAGTCGGCGCATCGATTGCGCCGCTCGACCCTGCTCGCCGCGCTGGTCGCGGTGACGTTGCTGGTGACGACGGTCCTCCCCGCGGAATATGGTGTGGATCCGACGGGGGTGGGCCGGATCCTCGGGCTCACCCAGATGGGATTGATCAAGCGATCGCTGGCCGCCGAGGCTGAGGCCGAGGCCGCGGCAGCGGCGAAGGCGTCGCCGCCCGACAGCATCGCGCCCACCTGGCGGAATGTGCCTCCGGTCGCGGTTGCCCCGCCGGATACGACTCGCCATGTCACCACGGTCACGCTCGAGCCGAATCAGGGGAAGGAGATCAAGCTCCGGATGCGGAAGGGAGCCCGAGCCGACTACTCCTGGTCTACCGACCACGGTGTGGTCAATGTCGATGCGCACGGTGACGCCGTCGGCAGGCCAAGCTCCTACCACGGCTATAAAGGGGGCTCGAGTGTCGGGGCCCGACCAGGGAACGCTCGTCGCCGCGTTTGACGGCAATCACGGGTGGTTCTGGCGCAATCGTGGCACGACGCCGATCACGATCACGCTGGTGACACAGGGCACCTACGAGGCCGTGATTCCGCCGCGGTGACTCGCGGGGTCCCGCAGCCTGCAGGGCCGCTGTTGACATCGGGTAGCGGCCCGGCGTTCTTCTCTCGGGAGTGCCTGCACGTGCAGGCCGCCCTTTCTTGCCTCGGAGCCACGCCCTGTCGCGACACCGCTGGATGTCCTGGATAATGGTTGTGCTGATGGCGGGTTCGATGGTAGAACCTGCCTTTGGCGCGCTCCGGGACGGTGCTGTGCACCATGAGGCGAATGGCCTCAGTGCGGCGCACGCGCTGGTAGCCTCCGGCGATCATGGTCACGAAGATGGCCCTCCGGGCGCCGCACACCCCCACGGACCTCGGCACGAACATGGCACTGGTGCCGACCATTGCACGCATCAACATGGCGTGCCATTCGCGTCCGCCATGACGCCGCCGCCGTCGGTCGGGTTGACGACTGAGTCCCCGCTACGCGCCCTCCGTCCGCGACTCCCTCGCATCGCCCCCGTGGTGCTGTTCCACCCCCCACGAGCCTGAGCCTCCCCGGCTGACGTCGCGGCGCCATCGCGCCACCGTCCAGCCCGCGTCCCACGCACACAATCGTCCATTGTCCTGAGATGTCCCGTGCCCGGGCACGCGCGATGCGCGCGCTTGCGCACCTGGACCGCTGCGGACTTCACGAGGGGAAGGCATGCAACCGATTCCACTGATCGCGGTCCACGCGGTCATGATCCTGATGTTGTCTAGCAACCGTCACGCGCCTGCATTTCCACAGGGGCCGCAGATGAGTGGCATGCCATCGCCACCGGACACGATCGTGCTGACGCTGCGCGAGGCGGGTCGCCTCGCGTTGGAGCGCGAGCCTGGGCTCCAGGCCGAACGTCAGGGCGCCGCGATTGCGCGGGGCGAATACCGCCAATCTCGATTGGACGGGCTGAACCCCGCGATCGATTTCCAGCAATACGAGACCGGGGCGCTGGGCGGGACGCAGGCGTACACCGTGGGTCTCTCGCTGGAGCTGCCGTGGGCAGGTCAGCGTGGGCTCCGGATTGCCGCGGCGCGCGCCGGAATGGAGCGGGCGAACGCCACCACGGCCGATGCCGTGCGCCTCGCGGAAGCCACGGTCTCGCTGGCGTTTTTCGGGGCGGTGGCGGCTGAGCGGCGCTTGCAGCTCGCCGAGCAGATGGCCGCCGCCTCCCAGCGATTCTTCGATCTCACCCGGATCCAGCTCCGCGAAGGCGAGATCAGTGCCCTGGAGGCCAACCTCACGGACATCGAATTCGGGCGCAGCAGGGCGCGTCTCCTGGCGGCGCGTCGCGACGCGACGGCCGCGCTGCTCGAACTGCGCCGATTGATCGGTGTCTCCTCAGTGACACCGATCCGGCTCGTCGACGCGGCGTGGTCGGCACCGACGGCGGTCCCCCTCAACGAAGACTCCCTGATCGCGGTGGCGTTGGCAACACGCCCCGATCTCGAGGCCGGGCGTCGGCAGCTGGCGCAGTCCGCCTCGTTGCGTCGGCTTGCCGCCCGGGAAGCAATTCCCACTCCGCGGCTCAGCGCGTTCAACCAGCGGGATGCTGGGGAACAGGCCTCACGTTTCGGGCTCGGGATCTCGGTGCTGCTCCCCGTCGTCGATCGGGCCCAAGGCCGGGTGGACCAGGAGGAGGCGCGCGTCGCGCAGGCGCGATCGCGCGTTGCGGCACTCGAGTTGGCCGTTGGCGCGGAAGTCGCCGAGGCCTATCGCACCCTGCAAGCGGCGACCGAAGAAGTCTCGACGCTGGAGTCCCTTGTGCTGGGGCCCGCCCGACGGAACCTCGCCCTGGTGGACTCTGCCTATCAAGCCGGAAAGCTTGCGCTCCCAACGGTGCTCCTGATCCGCAACCAACTCCTCGATGCCGAATTGGATTTCTGGCGCGCGTGGCAGGTCCATCGTGAGGCGCTGGTGCGTCTCCATCTCGCCACGGCCACGCCGATCACCCCTGTTCCGTCGTCGCGCGCCCCCTCCGCTGAGGACAACCGATGAATACCCCCATCCGCCATTTGGCCCCTGTTACGGCCGTGCTCCTGCTCCTCACCGCATGCGGCGATCGTGCCGTGCCGTCGACGGAGGAGGTGGCGGCCACGACGTCAGCAGACAGCGCGGTTGCGGATGAAGTCCGCATCGACAGTGCGGCGGCAGCTGAGTTCGGCATCCGGGTAGACACCGTCGCGAGCGTGAGCGGGGAGATGCTCTCGGTCACCGGCTCGGTGACCTACGATGCCAACCTCGTGAGTCATATCGGCTCGAGGGCCGCCGGGCGCATCCTCACGCTACGCGCCGATATCGGCGACCAAGTCACGGCGGGATCGGTCCTAGCCATCCTCGAGAGTCCCGAGGTTGGGGAGGTGCGGAGTGATGAACTCGAAGCCGAGGCGCTGCTCGAAATCGCCCAGGAAAACTTCAATCGCGAGCAGCGGCTCGAGCAGCAGGGCATCTCCAGTCGCAAAGAATTGCTCGATGCCAAGGCCGACCTTCGGCGTGCCGAGGCTGCGCTGCGGAGCTCCCGGGAGCGACTCCGGGTGCTCGGCGCCGGCCACGGGAGTGGCGGGGAGTTCGGGTTGACGGCGCCGTTCGCGGGGGTCGTCGTAGAGCGGGGGGTGAGTCGCGGCGAGATGGTGGGGCCCGAGGATCAACTCTTCGTCGTCGCGGACTTGCGCCAAGTCTGGGTGCTCCTCGACATCTTCGAGCGGGATCTGCCGACGGTTGCCCGCGGACAGCAGGTCCTGCTGACAACCACCGCCTGGCCCGATCGCGAATTCACCGGACAGATCGTCCATGTTGGTGCAGTTCTCGACAGTGCGACGCGGACGGTGCGCGCACGCATCGAGGTCCCCAACCGCGACGGAGCCCTGCGCCCGGGGATGTTTGCCACGGCGGTGATCGCGCCACGGGCTGGTGGCCAGGCCTTTCCGGTTGTGCCACAAGATGCAGTGCAGGAGCTGGAGGGCCGGAAAGTGGTCTTCGTCCCGGGCGAGCATCCCGGGGAGTTCGTCGCGCGTACCGTCCTGCTCGGTCGACCGACTGGGGGCACGCGTGTGATGGTGCTTTCCGGGCTCAAGGCCGGCGAGCCGGTGGTGGTGGCCGGTGCCTTCATGTTGCGCTCCGAACTCGCCAAGGGCGAGATCGGCGA
Source organism: Gemmatimonadota bacterium (assembly GCA_016720805.1). Lineage (NCBI taxonomy): Bacteria > Pseudomonadati > Gemmatimonadota > Gemmatimonadota bacterium. The sequence goes on from JADKJZ010000015.1 coordinate 75,920, forward strand.
GCACGGGCATTGACCGGGGAATCAGACTCATGAATCGCGTGATTGCCTTTTCCCTGTCCAATCGCTTGCTGGTCCTCGCCCTGACACTCGGGCTGGCTGGCATCGGAATCTGGTCGGCGCTGCGACTGCCGATTGATGCCGTCCCGGATGTGACCAACGTGCAGGTGCAGGTCAACACCAACGCGCCCGCGCTATCGCCGGTTGAGGTCGAACGCCAGATCACCCTGCCGGTCGAATTGGCGATGTTCGGGTTGCCAAATCTCGAGGAAATTCGCTCCCTCTCCAAATTCGGACTCTCCCAGGTCACCGTCGTCTTCCACGACGGCACCGATATCTATTTTGCCCGACAACAGGTCCAGGAGCGACTGCAGCTCGCCCGCGAGGCCATCCCCGCCAGTCTGGGGAACCCGGAAATGGGGCCGACAAGTACCGGCCTCGGCGAAATTTTCCAGTACGCGGTCGAGGCCGATTCCGGTTCGACGATTGATGCGACGGAACTGCGGACGATCCAGGACTGGATCGTGTCGATGCAGCTGCGCACCGTCCCGGGCGTCGCCGAGGTGAACTCGTTCGGCGGCTTCGAGAAGCAGTATCAGGTGTTGGTGCGTCCGGAGGCCTTGATCCAGTATCAGTTGACGCTGGATCAGGTCTTCGAGGCCATCGAGACGAACAATCTCAACGCGGGAGGCGGTTACATCACGCGCGGCGCCGAGCAATTGGTCGTCCGCGGCGTGGGGCAGGTGCAGAGTCTCGACCAGATCCGGAGCATCGTCCTCAGCAGCCGAGAGGGCGTCCCGGTACTGGTCCGAGATGTCGCTGACGTGACGATCGGGCACACGATCCGGCAGGGGCGGTCACCAAGGATGGTCGTGGCGAAGTGGTCACCGGCATCGTGATGATGCGCATTGGCGAAAATGCGCGGACCGTCGTCGGCGCCGTGAAGGAGAAATTCGAGGCGGCCAAGTCCACCCTGCCGGATGGGGTGACGATGAAGCCGTTCTACGACCGGACGGAACTCATCGACCGAACCATCGGCACGGTGGAGCGCAACCTGATCGAGGGCGCCGCGCTGGTCGTGGCGGTGCTGTTTCTCCTGCTGGGAAACCTCCGAGCCGCGTTGATTGTCGCGCTGGCGATCCCGCTCTCGATGCTCTTCGCCTTTAGTGCGATGCTGCAAGCGGGCATCGCCGGCAGCCTGATGAGCCTCGGCGCAATTGACTTCGGCCTGGTGGTGGATGGCTCGGTCGTGATGGTCGAAAACGCCATGCGGCACCTCGGAGAGCGTGAGCACAAGAAGCGAGGGTTCCTCGAAACCGTGCGCTTCGCCTGCGGGGAGGTCGCCCGTCCGATCCTCTTCGGCGTCGGCATCATCATCGTAGTATATCTGCCGATCCTCAGTCTGGAAGGCGTTGAGGGCAAGCTCTTTCGCCCCATGGCGCTGACCGTGGTCTTCGCGCTTGCCGGCTCCCTGCTCCTGACCTTTCTGCTGACTCCTGTGTTGATCGCGTTCGGGCTTCGCGGACCGATCGTGGAGAAGGATGTCTGGTTCATGCGGCATGCCAAGCGCATCTACCAGCCAGCCCTGGAATGGACGCTCGCGCACAGTCGGCGAGTGCTGGTGCTGTCGGCCGCAGCGGTCGGACTCTCGGTCGCGGTCATTCCATTTCTCGGATCGGAGTTCATTCCCCGACTGGACGAAGGCTCATTCGCCCTGCAGATCCTGCGCTTGCCGAGCGTCTCGCTGGAGGAATCGGTCCGGCAGTCGACGCTGATCGAGGCGCGCCTGCGAGCGGCGTTCCCCGACGAGGTGACCGACGTGGTCAGCAAGACCGGGCGTGCGGAGATTGCAACCGATCCGATGGGCGTCAACATCTCCGACGTGCTGGTGATGCTGACCCCGCCGGACCAATGGACGCGGGCGACGGGGAAGGCCGAACTCGAGGCGGAGATGACGAAGGTCCTCGAGGGCATTCCCGGTGTGGTCTTCGGCTTCAGCCAGCCGATCGAGCTCCGCGTCAATGAATTGATCGCCGGCGTGCGCTCCGACCTCGCGATCAAGATCTTCGGTGAAGACCTCGACGTGCTCCGCACCAAGGCCGACGAGGCGGTCGCGGCGGTGGCCCGACTCGAGGGAGCGACCGGGTTCAAGGCACAACAGTTGACCGGGATGCCGCAGTTGCAGATCAGCGTCCTGCCGGAGCAACTTGCCAGGTATGGCATCAACTCCGCGGACGTGATGCGCACCGTCGAGGCCATCGGTGGGGCCATCGCCACGACCGTCCTGGAGGGCCAGCGACGCTTCGAGCTGTCGGTCCGCTTTCCTGAGTCCGTGCGGGCAAGTCGCGAGACGATCGCGGCGCTCCTGGTGAGCGCGCCTGGTGGCGAACGGGTTCCACTCGGCCAGCTGGCGAGAATCGAGGAGGTCCAGGGTCCCTCGGACCTCAGCCACGAGAACGGCTCTCGCCTCGTCATCATCGAGGGGAATGTGCGCAATCGGGACATGGGGTCGTTTGTCAAGGAAGTCCAGGGACTCTTCAGCAGCGGGGCGATCACGCTGCCGGCCGGGTACCGGGTCGAATTCGGCGGACAATTCGAGAATCTCGAGCGGGGCACCAAGCGTCTCATGCTGGTGGTGCCGTTGTCCCTCCTGCTGATCTTTCTCTTGCTCTTCGCCACGTTCAATTCGTTGCGTCAGGCGGCGCTGGTGTTCACCGGGATCCCGCTGGCCATCGTCGGTGGTGTGCTCGCACTGCTCACGCGCGGCATGCCGTTCAGCATCAGCGCCGGGGTTGGTTTCATCGCCTTGTTCGGGATCGCGGTGCTGAACGGCGTGGTGCTGGTGAGTTACCTGAACGAGGTGCGGGCCCGTGGCGCCTCGCTGGAGGATGCGGTCCGGGAAGGCGGAATGACTCGACTCCGCCCGGTCCTGATGACGGCCATGGTGGCGAGCCTGGGCTTCCTGCCGATGGCGCTCTCCCACGGTTCCGGCGCCGAGGTCCAGCGACCGTTGGCGACCGTCGTGATCGGGGGATTGATCACGGCCACGCTGCTGACGCTGCTGGTCTTGCCGCTGCTCTACCTCATCATTGAACGCCGTGCGGCCAGCACGAGCGACGAAGCCGATGCCCGAGGAGGACTCGATGACTGAACGCCTTCGAATGGAACTGGCACTGCTGCTCCCCGACCTCCCCGGCGATCAGGATGCCTGCATGCAGCGGCTCACCGACATCCTCGGCGCCGAGCCCGGCGTGACCGAGGCCCACATCGTCCCGCCGGAGGGGGCGACGCCGGGACAACTCTGCCTGCACTTCGACCCCGCCCAGCTCTCGCTTGCGGAGGTGCGACGGGCGGCGCTCGCGGCCGGCGCCAGGATCAGCGCACGCTTCGGCCACGTGTCGGTGGCGGTCCGGATGATCGGCGCCGAGGATGCGGCGCGACGCCTCGTGGAGGAGCTCAGGGCGGTGCCTGGTGTGCTCACGGCGTCCATCAACCTGCCCGCGCAACAGGCGTTCGTTGAGTTCGACCGTGAGCTGACCTCGCTGGAACGCATCCAGGAGGCGGTGGGCCGCCTGCCCGGCGTCACGGTGCCGAACGCCGGTGCCAACGCCGACCGCGGCGCAGAGGTACCCCCGTGGTATCGGCGGCACCGCGAGTTGGTGTGGAGCCTCCTGTCTGGCGTTCTGCTCTTCGCCGCCTATAGCGGAGCACGTTGGGGCGGTCTGCCGGGAGCGGCGGTCCGCGTGCTCTATGGGGGTGCCTACCTGTTCGGCGGCTTCGATCTGGTGCGGCACACCGTCGCGGCGGCGCGCAAGGGGCGCTTTGCGTTCGACATCGACCTGTTGATGCTGCTCGCGGCACTTGGTGCAGCGTTGCTCGGTGAATGGGCCGAAGGCGCATTTCTGCTCTTTTTGTTTTCGCTGGCGCATGCCTTGGAACATTACGCACTGGGGCGGGCCCGCAACGCGATTCGCGCACTCGCGGAACTCGCGCCGCGGCGCGCGGTCGTGTTGCGGGGTGCCGAACAACACGAGATCCCCGTGGAGGAGGTGGTCCCCGGCGACCTGGTCGTGATCCGTCCGGGTGAACGGCTCCCGGTGGACGGCGAGGTCACGCAGGGCAACTCGAGTATCAACCAGGCGCCCGTCACCGGGGAGTCCGTGCCGGTGGAGAAGGCGCCGGGCGACGAGGTATTCGCCGGAACGGTGAATGGCGAGGGCGCGTTGCAAGTGCGCACGACCCGGGCTGTCGGGGACCGCACCCTCGATCGGGTGGTCACGCTGGTCGAGGAGGCGCAGGCACAACAGGCGCCGACGCAACGCTTCACGGAACAATTCGAACGGGTGTTCGTGCCCGTGGTGCTGATTGCCGATCTGCTCCTGATTGTGCTGCCGCCCCTGCTTGGTTTCTGGGATTGGTCAACGTCTTTCTACCGTGGGATGGCGCTGTTGGTGGCCTCGTCGCCGTGCGCCTTGGCGCTGGGTACACCGGCGGCGGTCCTGGCGGGGATCGCGCAGGCTGCTCGCCACGGTGTCCTGATCAAGGGAGGGGCGCATCTCGAGAACCTTGGCCGGCTGCGGGCGCTGGCCCTTGACAAGACGGGTACCCTGACGCGCGGCGAGCCGGAGGTCACCGACGTCATCGCCTTCGCGCCGACGTCCGAGTCGGAACTACTTGCGCTCGCCGCAGCCGTCGAACGGCATTCGCAGCATCCACTTGGTGCCGCCGTGGTTCGGGAGGCTGACCGACGTGCCCTGGTGATGCCCGACATTGGTGAGGTCACGAGTGTCAGCGGGCAAGGCAGCCGATCTACTCTCGGGGTGGAGCCGATCGCGCTCGGCAATCTCCGGCTCTGGGAAGCGGACGGCGTGGTTGTCCCGGGCGAGGTCAGCCAGGCGGTCGCCGGATTGCAGGCACGCGGACGGAGCACGATCACCATGCGGGTCGGGACACGCTGGATGGGTGTGCTCGGGCTCGCGGATCAACCGCGTCCGGATATCCGGGAGGTCCTTGACCAACTCCGCCGGCTCGGCATTGCCCCGATCGTGATGCTCACTGGCGACAACCAGGGTGTCGGGGATGCCATTGGGGCGGAAGTCGGTGTCGATGCAGTCCAAGCGGGGCTCATGCCCGAGGACAAGGTCACGGCGGTCAAGGACCTGCTGGCGCGGCACGGGATGGTGGCCATGGTCGGCGACGGCGTGAACGATGCGCCGGCCATGGCGCGCGCGACCATGGGCATCGCGATGGGCGGGGCCGGCACCGATGTGGCGCTGGAAACCGCCGATGTGGCGTTGATGGCCGACGACCTGGGGATGCTGCCCTTCGCGGTGAGCCTGTCGAGGAGTGCGCGAGGTGTCATCCGTCAGAATCTCTACTTGTCACTGGCCGTGATCGCGATCCTCATCGTCGCGACGACGACCGGTACCATGGGCATCGGTCCGGCCGTGCTGGTGCATGAGGGGAGCACCTTGTTGGTCATCGCAAACGCCCTCCGCCTGCTGCGGCACCGACCTCGCGGTTTGCTCCCCCGTGTCGCAACAGGGTAGGGCGGGGGAGCCAAAGGCCATCCCGGAACCGAGGAACCGTGACAGCGTCGATCTGGGCTGGCCCCGATAACATGGACACCTAGTCAGGTAGCTCGACCTTCCTGCGCAACGGGCGATTTTTATGGGTAACGTCCAAGGACCCCGGGAGCCCCCCCAATAGTCATCTGGCGTACCGCGTCGTGAACAACGAGATGATGAGTGCGCGCACGCCCCGGCCCATGAGCTCAACCCCCGGCTACTCCCCCAATGGCCTCAGCAGCCCGGGCCGCCTGGATCTCCTTCCACTGGGCTAGGCGCTTCGCCGACGCCCTCTTGTCCCGACGCGCCTGGGCCCGCTTGGCCCGCGTAAAGTCGTATTCCCGGACCATGTACTCGGCATAGGCACCTCCCTCGTCACCGCCCTCGTCCGCCGAATAATCCACGTGGCACATCTCGTTCACGCGAAGCTCAGTGATCGCCGCCTCGACCTGGTCCTTCCCGATGTACCACCGGTCGGTCATTTCGATGGTGGGCACGTCGGCCGGGTGGATGTCCCGCATCGCCCGCCGCCGGTTCGCGGCGAACATCCATGCGCAGGCCTCAACCCAGCGGCGGCATGCGATCACGCACACAAAGTCCTTGCGGCCATCTGGGCGAAACGACTTTCTGTCCCACGCGGTCACGAAATACAAGCGCTTGGGCAGCGCGGGCGGGGTGCCGTATGGCCGGCCCCGCAGAAAGAGGTCGAGTGCGCGGTCGCGGGTGCGGCGATCAGAGATGGTTGACATGGTGGTGGGCTCCAGACACCAGGGGTTTGTCGGGCATCTGCCCGACCCCATCACCATACGTCAACCGGGGGGGGGCCTAGAATCCCCCATTGAGCTGCCTCTGATCACCGCTTCAAGCCGGTCATCGGGCTGTCGATCTCGGACAGGTCCAGATGCCCTCCCCAGATTGTCTAGGGTGCGCCGATGATGGTCCCTCAAGCGGTGGCACTGCCGGCCTCCCGTCCTAAGAGTTCGGCGAGGCGGCGGTGGCCAGATGCAGGTCTCCGGTGGTGGCGCCCAGCGCTGCGGCAGCGGCGTTGATCATGCCCCAGGATGCCCAGCGGGGCAGGCCCGTGAAAGTGGCGAAAGACGAAAGTGGGGCATGCCTCGATTTTCGGGGACTCTGAAACATCAATGGGGCAAACGAAACGCCCCCCCGGTGAGGGCGAGGCGCTCGGACATCGGATGATGGGCGACGCAAGGTTAGGCGTCCATGGTGGCGGCGGGCCATTCTGCCCAAACGCACGTCGCGCGGTACATGCCGTGGTTCGTTCGGCCGATGAGCGCGGTTCGATTGGCACGCTTCTGCGCGTCCCCATATCGAATGTTCGTGTTGACGATCAGGACCGCCTCGGGATGGTCTGCGAGCACGGCCGAAAGGCGCTGAATTCGGCCTGCCTGCGCCTTGCCACTGTATCCCACGTCGGCGAGCATTTCAGTGGCGGTGGCGATGAGGGCGGCGTTGGGTGCGATGGTGGCGGACATAAGGCGGCTCCAGGATCAGGGTTGGTGATGCGTCGGCGATGACCGACATGAGCACCATGCCAGAGCGCCTGGTACCTCGCCAACCCCCTGCAGGGCACGGGCGGAATGGAGGGGCGTTCACGCGAGCCGGTCCCATTGCGGATGCCTCTTACGTCTGCCAGCACGGACCTTCGCAGGCGCAAGGCCCCCCAAAGCTTGGTGCGGCACGATACCGACTGCCGATCGGTGTGGCGCGGTATCGGGGCTGACGGATCACACCGCCCATCCCGCTGGCGGCGGTGCTCCGCATGCGTGTGGCGCGGTGGTGCAACTAGGAGGGAAGATCGAGTGGCGCAGCGCCGTCGGGGCGCGTCCTCGTCACCCCGTTCCCCAGCTTCGCACCATTCGGGGGCGTGGTCGGAAGTCGTAGGATGACTCCGAGGCGAACCTCTAACCCCCGGCGCAGAGCGCGGCGAGTGCGTCGGGCCCAGCCGACCATGCCAGCAGGCTCCGATCCCCCGGGCCACGGGGGCTCGAAGGCAAGTTGAGCTTGGCAATGCGCGCGCACTGTTCGTCGCTCAACTCGACATAGCCGCCATCATCCAACGCCATAGGTCCCCCTCTCGTAGTCATCCCATCTCATCGGCGGGGCTGGCTCGACGCCCGGGACGTGTTCGGGTGAAATAGTTATGCGCCCGTGATCACGGATGCCCATCGCCATGGCAGAGATCAGCGCGTTCTCGATCGTGCGCGCTACCAGGCTCAGGCCCAACCGCACGCCGCCCTTCGGATCGGTCAGCGCCGCGCGCTGGAGCGTGCGTAAGGCCATCGCGCTCCACTGCACATCATACCCACACATGCCCGAGGTGATCGCCGCATCCGTGTTGGCGCGACTCACGACGATCGATCCGATTTCCACCGGCGACAGCGGTGGCAAATAGATGGGCGTCCACAGCGAGGCCACCGATGCGTGCATGCCGGCTTCGCGCAGCGCGTCCGGGCTAACATCGCAACCCTCGCCGATTCTCAAACGGGGCAGGGTACATGTTGCTACCAGCGGTGGTGTCTGGCCTGGCGTCAGGCCCCCTGAGGCAAGGCTGAGGAGGTCCTGGGCTTGGTGTTCCAGCCTCTCAAGGGTGTTCCCGCTGATGCGTGGAGGTGCGCACACCGCGCTATCCAGCCCATCGATCGCTATGACGCTCCGCCCCAACCCCGGGGTCACGACGGTGCGCAGGTTGAGCCCCTCCCACCCCGAAGGCGATAGCGTGTTGCCCGCGATCGGAATGATCTCGCGTCCCATGGCCATGCTGACGGCGTGGAGCATCTGAGACTTGCCCGAACCATTTCCGCCTATGATCAGGATCCTCGGGATGCGTCCCATCTTCTTGAGGCGCGCGGCCATCATGGCGGCGAGCGCGACTTGGTGATCCCGGCCCTCCACCCCCGCGGCGCGAATGCACGCGATACAGTCGTGCCAGGTGTCGGACAAGGACCGCTCCTTGGGGAAAACGAACAACCCGTCGGAATCGTCGTCCGGCGGGTCGTTCTGGTGGTCCTTCGATCGTCTCGTCATGCGCCATCATACCGCGCTCAGAAGGGCAATCGGCCGTCCCCCGGGCCCGGGTTGAACGGGATCCCGTAGCGGAGCAGGACCTCGAGTTCGTGGATGTCGTTGGCGGCTTCCGCGGCGGCCTCGGCCTCATCTTCGTGCATCACCGGCGACCCCTGTTCATCGACCACCATATAGCCGTCCTCCTCTGGGCTGCCCTCGACGTGGTCGGGCCGGGTGAGCGGCACGCGGGGGTGTAGGCCGGGGTGGGGGCCTTGGACAGCCCCAGGGCGGCGAGGGTTGTGTGGAAAAGATTGCGCATGGTGGGCTCCGAGGGGGTGGGTGATACCCCCAGATCGCAGGCCAGAGGGGGGTGCCGCCAAGGCCCCGATGGGGTCAAACGCGTGCGGTATGGTGGCCCCATGATCGATTACTTGGCCAGCCCGACCTCGCCCTCCCATCGTCTCCCCATGCAGACGACCCCCGCCCCCGCGGCCACCCTCGACCGGGAATTCATGCCCTTGCGTGAGTTTGCCCAGCAGTCGGGGCAGGAGCTCAAGCCGCTCGTGGTGGACGCCCGGATGGGCAAGCTTCCGTACGCCTGGAAGCCACGCCCAGACAGCGACCCCACCATGGCCAAGTCGTGGGTGGTGCACCTGCCCACCCTGCGGGCCGGGTTCGAGGCGCCGCCGGCAGACGAGGGGGATGAGGTTGCCCCGCTCCCCCGGCGCCGGGTAGCTTCCGCGCGGCAGCCACGCCGTGTAACCAGCCGAGCCTCGGCGCGGTTTGAGGCGGAGGCGGAAATCGACTGGGGGGCCGTGCGTGCCGCGACAAAAGCGAGCCTCCAGCGAGGTGCTGCTCAAAGGGGTTGACCGGTACCTCATTCCGGACCGCCGCTCCGCCGTCGTGTGGCGGCACGGCGCCTGGTGGCTCGACCACCGCCAGCTCAAGCTCGCCGCGATCAATCAATCCAAGCTCACCCGCCTCCATGCGGTCGACGCCATCCGCACCAACGCGGCGCTCAAAGCGGCCTTCGAGGCCGGCGACGCCCTCCTGTCCGAGCTCTCCCGGGAGGTCCGGGCCCACCAAGAGGGGGCCTCCGGGGCGGGCGACCGACTCAGCTTGGTCGACGGATATCACGAATGGGTGGCAGCCCGCCACTTCGCCGACACCGAGCGCGCCGAGGGCGCAACGACACGGCAGCAGCGCAACATTGCCCGGGCCTCGGTCACCCTGATTCAGCACGCCCGCGAGGCGCTCATATTCTGCTCGGAAGAGGGTCGGGTGACGGCCCGCGTCGTCTCGTCGCAGGACACGCTCGCGTACGCGAAGGTGCTGGCCAAAAAGTACAAGTCCGAGAACTCGCAACGCTCCCGATGGAAGGCGCTGCAGGCGTGGTTCTCGTGGATGATTGCGGAGAAGGGGGTGCAGACCGTCGGCAACATCTTCCCGCGCGGGAAGGGCCCCAAGGTGACGCCGCGGGTGCGGAAAGACAAAGACACGTTCCCAGTGCTGCGGGACGTCGCGGCAACACTCGACGCGCTCACCTACCTGGCCCAGCTGGACCGGCGCTATCTCCCCGCCTACATCCGGATGCACCTCATCGCCTACACTGGGTGCCGGCTCGCCGAGACTGCGCACATGCGGTGGGACGGTCTAAGGCTGGGGGGCGAGGTGCCCAGCATCACAATCATCGAGACGAAACGGAAGGGCCACGCCACCCGCGTCGTGCCGCTGTGGCCGCGCCTCGAGGCCGCCCTGGGATACTACGCCCGCCGCCTTACGCTGGAGGGCGCGGAGGTGCCCACACACGGGCTGATCCTTCGTCCACGGGTCCAGGACATCTCGGACCCAGCAGCGCGCGGGCGATACTGGGCAGGCGGGGACGGCGGAAGTGGCTGACGACGGCTGACCGCATTGCTGCGCTCGAGCGCGGCCACATCAAGGCGGCCGGCTCCTACGCCCCGTACCGTGCCCTGAAGCGCGCGGCCCGGAGGGGCGGGTTCGTGGTGGCGGGACCACAACACATGCGCGCGATCGCCACGACGATGCTCGAAAGGTCTTGCAGCCGGGCACCCAGCAACCGTATCCAGCGGAGACCGTGGGCCAGCTCCTGGGGCACAGCCTCAGGGTCCGGGGAGCGCCACTACCTTCCGTAACGACATCGACCCGATGAAGCCCCGGACGACGCTCGATTATCATGGATGGGCCGATGTGCCGTATTGGGAGCCCGGGCCCTGACGAAGGAGCGGTTCCGGGAGAGCTCCACGCCGAGCCGCCGGGGTCGAGTCGCCCAAGGGCGAAGAAGCCCAGGAGAGGAAGGCGGCAGAAGGCCGCGAAAGGGCCCCCGTAGCTCAGCTGGATTAGAGCACGGGCCTTCTAATCCCGGGGTCGCAGGTTCGAGTCCTGCCGGGGGCATTTGTAACCAGAATCTGTAACCAGTGCATTGTCGCCCCCGCAAAGCCAGCAGTGGCGCGGGGCATGATGGGTGGATAACGTGAGCCCGCCATCCTTCTAAGCTGCCGGTCGCAGGTTCGACTCCTGCCGGGCGCACTCTCAGCCAAGCCAGAGCATGACCGACGATCTCTTCGCCTCACCAAAATCCAGACTCGTCGCCCAGCTGCTCGCCGTCTTCCTCGGCGTCTTCGGCGCGCACCGCTTTTACGTCGGCAAGGTCCAGACCGGCATCCTCCAGGCGTGCACGCTTGGCGGCCTCGGGCTCTGGTACCTCTACGACAACATCCTGATCGCCGCCGGCTCATTCCGCGACGCCGAGGGGAATCTGGTGGCCAACTGGGAGCCCGAGAGCGACCGCCTGATTCCGCCGGGGACAGCGGCCGCGATCTTCGACGAGCTGGACGCACTCCGCGCCGAGGTCACCGAGCTCCACGATCGGGTGGCATTCGCCGAGCGGATGATCGAACCGCCTGCCCGGCGCGACTCGACCCAGGCGTGACCGCTGGCGCCCTGCCGGCGTCGGTGTCCCCTCCCAACGCATATCGGCCGCTCCTCCGCCTGGCCCTCCCCATTGTCGGCGTCAACGTCGGCATGATGCTGATGGGCGTGGTCGACACCGTCATGGTCGGCCGCCTCTCGCCGCAGGCACTCGCTGCCGTCGCGCTCGGCAATCTGTACGGCATGGCGGTGCTGATGTTCGGCCTCGGCATCCTCCTCTCCCTCGATCCGGTGCTGTCGCAGGCGCACGGCGCCGGTGAGGACGAGACGGTCGCGCTTGGGGTGCAGCGTGGTGTCGTGTTGGCCATTGTCCTGTCCGTGCCGCTCGCCGGCGTGATGTGGTTCGCCGAGCCGTTCCTGCGGCTCGTGCGGCAGCCGGCGGATGTCGTGCCGCTCGCGGGCACCTACTGTCGCGTGCTGATTCCCGGCGTCCTCCCGTTCCTGCTCTTCACGGTCGGGCGACAGACGATGCAGGTGCTTCACCGGGTCCAGCCGGTGCTCTGGACCATTCTGGTTGCCAACCTCGTCAACGTCGGCCTGAACTATTGGCTGATCTTCGGTGGCGCCGGCGTGTCGCCACTCGGCGTGGCCGGCTCCGCGGCCGCCACGGCCGCGTCACGCGTGGTGATGATCGTCCTGCTGCTGTTCCTCGCTCGGCGCGAGTTGGGTCCGATGCTCCGCCCGGTGCGGCCGCGGCTGCTGCAGGCGGCGCCGTTCGCGACGATGCTGCGCATCGGGGTGCCGATTGCGCTGCAGGTCGAGATCGAGATGGCGGCGTTCTCGATCGTCGGCCTGCTGATGGGGATGTTCGGCACGGTGCAGGTGGCTGGCCATCAGATTGCGCTCAATCTCGCGTCGCTCACCTTCATGGTGCCGATGGGCGTCGGCATGGCGGCGTCGGTGTTGATCGGGCAGGCGGTGGGGCGGGGCGATCGGGCGGCGCTGCGTGCGGGGACGCGCGCCGCGCTCGTGGTGGGCGCCGGCTTCATGGTGCTGACCGGTCTCCTCTTCCTGCTGGTGCCGCACTGGATCGCCGCCTTCTACACCAACGCCGAACCGGTGGTGGCCTTCGCGGCGGTGCTACTGCCGATTGCCGGAATCTTCCAGGTCTTCGATGGCATTCAGGTGGTGTGCATCGGCGTGCTGCGCGGTTTGGGTGATACCCACACCCCGATGCTCGTCAACCTCGTCGGCTTCGGCATGCTCGGCCTCGCAACCTCGACCTGGCTGGCGTACCGCACCTCGCTTGGGCCCATTGGCCTCTGGTGGGGGCTCGTCGTTGGTCTCGCGGCCGTCGCGTTGATTCTGCTGCACCGGGTGCGTGCGGCGCTGAGGCGGCCGCTGCAGCGGGTGTAGCGCCCCTACTCGCCCACCGGCCGCGGTGACGCCTGGTACTTCTGCTCCGCCGCCTGCCGACTGCCCTGATCACCAAAAATCTTCTCGCCGTCGTAGCGGCCATTCTCGATGAAGACCTCCGAGATGAACCGCCCCGCGCCCACGCTCCCCGCCAGATAGATCCCCGGCACGCTCGACTCGAGCGTCTCCGCGTTCATGAGTGGCCGGTCGCCGGCGTCGTCGAAGGCGATGCCGAGCTGACGCTGCAGGGCAAAGTCCGGGTGATAGCCCGTGAGCGCGTACACCCGGTCCGCCGGTACGTTGACCGTTGTTTCGTCGGCCGTACGAATCCGCACTTCGGTCGGCGTGATCGCCAACACTTCCGCGCCCATGTGTGCCGCGATCTCACCCGCCGCAATCCGGTTCTCGAGGTCCGGTCGCAGCCAGTACTTCAGGCTCGGTTTGAACGCCTCGCGCCGATACACCAGCGTCACCCGCGCACCCGCCCGGAAGCACTGCAGCGCCGTCTCGACCGCCGAGTTCTTCCCGCCGATGACCACCACATCGAGGCCGGCCGTCACATGCGGTTCGTCGAACCAGTGTGACACGTGCGGCAACGACTCCCCCGGAACGTCGAGCATGTTCGCGTGATCGAAGTAGCCGGTGGCCAGCACCAGTCGCTCGCAGCGCACCGTCCGCGGCCCGGCAGCGGTGCCCAGCGTGCACTCGATGCGCCCGTCGCGCCGCTCCGCATGCACCAAGCGCGTGTACGGCTGTACTGCGAGCTTCTCGGCGCGCACCACCCCACGGTAGTAGCTCAGCGCCTCCTCACGCGTTGCCTTGGCACCACTCGTCACGAGTGGGTGATCGCCGATCTCGAGTCGCTCCGGAGTCGTGAAGAAGATCATCCCGATGGGATAGCGGACGATTGCGTCGGCAATCGCGCCGGCGTCGATCACCAGCGCGCCCACGCCACGGCGCTTCGCCGCAATCGCGCAGGCGAGGCCGATCGGTCCGGCGCCGACAATCAGCGCCTCGACTTCCATGGGGAGTGGCTTCACTTCAGCTCCGAGGCCGGAATCGCCCGCTTCCAGCGGACCGCGCCGGTGCGATCCTGAATCGTGATGGTCAGCACCCGCTCCTTCAGTGGACCGGTGACCTCGAGCAGGCCGAAGTTGCGTTCACTGACGATCGTGCCGTCCACGCGGTACGCGTTCGGTTCGGTCTTCCACCCGGTCGACGGCCCCGCCGTGAGGGGCGACACAGTGAGGTCGTAGAGAGGGTAGCTGCCGCCGCGGTCCATCTTGCTCAGCTCGGTCCAGTGCTTGTCGCCGGTCAGGAAGATCACGCCTGGAACACGCTCCTGTTGCAACCGGTCGAGCAGGAAGGTGCGCTCCGCACCATACGTGGCGTAATTCTCGAAGGTCACGGAGTTGTTCACCGTCTGGCCACCGATCACGACCAGCTTGAACGTGGCCCGCGATGCCTTGAGGCCGTTCAGCAGCCACTCGATCTGGTTGCGCCCCAGATAGCTGTGATCGCCCGTCACCCGGCCCTGCCCGTCGCGGTACCAGCGGTTGTCCATCAGGAAGACATCGACGTCGCTCCACCCGAACGTTGACGTCACGCCACCGCCGCCATCGGCCCCGAGCGGAGGATTTCCCCAGAAGAGTTCGAACGCGGCGCGGGTGAGGAAGCGGCCGCCGTAGGAGCGATCGCTGTCGTTGGGGCCGAAGTCGTGGTCGTCCCACGTCGCGTAGTGACTCGTCGCGGCCAGCAGCGGCTGAAGCTCAGGTAGCGAGCGCGAGTGGGTGTAGCGATGGAAGACGCCGGTGCGGGAATCGAAGTCACCCTCGCGCAGGTAGGCATTGTCTCCCATCCAGAGCATCAGGTCCGGACGGCTCCGCGTCACCGCGCCGAGGATGTCGTAGTCGCCGCCGTACGGGGTGCCAGGGCGGTCGAATTCGGGCTCGTTCACGTAGAAGCAGGAGGCCACCGCGATCCGAACCGTCGGCGGGTCGGTGCGGTACTGCCAGAGCGTCGGCGTCGCAAAGCGGAGTGCGTAGGGACGCGGAACTACAACGCCATTGATCCGGAGTTCGTAGCCATACACATGCCCGGGCTTCACGCTGTCGGCCTGGACCTTGGCTACATGGGCCGTGGCAGGGGCGGTTCGGACCGACTCGCTGGTGTAGCGCCGGGTCGGGGCAAGCGAGTCCCAGTAGACAAATTGGACCACGGCCGGCCGGGTGGTCTGCGCCCACAGCGTCACCTCGCGCATCTGGGAGGCACCGACCATCGGTCCGGACTGCAGGATCGGAGTGGTCGCGGGCGTTCCCTGGGCAACGAGCCGGGGGCCGAAGAGCACCGAAGTGGCCAGGAGAACACGGGCCAGAGGAGCAAGGCGAAATGGAGTTTGCATGGTGGTTATGATCGTCCATTGTTGTTTGCGAGCGCAAATCCCGGCGACTGGTCGGGCATCCCGTTCTGCCCCCGACACTACTAAGCTCTAACAGTGCAGCCAACCACGCCATTCACCGTCGGGCCTCCCATCGAGCGAGGCCGTAGTTGGGGTGCGCTCAGCACGAGCGCCGCCCTCCACGTCGTGGTGGTCCTCTGGCTGATCTTCCGCCCCGCCTCGGCGCGCTCGCTCCCGACGATTGAACGGAATCCCGGGGAGGACCGACAGGAGATTGCCTTGGCGCCCCCGGCCAACCCGGCGCCGAAGGCGGAACAGCAGCCCGATCAGCCGCAACCGCAGCCGCAGCCGCAGCAGGAACAGCCCAAGCCGGAACCGCCGAAGAAGTCGACGCCACTCGGTCCGGACTCGAAGAATCCCGACGCGCTCGTCCCCAAGGAAGCGGGGCCGGAGAAGCCGCAGATCGATCCGGATCAGATGAACGTCAACAAGCCGGAGCCGCCCGCCAAGGTGGAGACGCCGCCGGCCGAGCCCGAGGCGGCACCGACCCAGGCCCCCAAGGGGGTGCGCCGCATTGCCACCGCGTCGGATATGGTGAACAATCTGACCGCCAAGGGAGTGCCGCTCGACGACAACGGGAAGCCGCGCGACATCCTCACCGCCGGCACCCGCAACTCGAACACGGCGGTCGCCGCGGCGGCTGGCGCGATGGGTCGCGTCGGGCCGACGCAGCCCGACTACCGCGACTGGCGCCCGTCGTTCCCCGAGGCGGCTGGGCGTTGCGTCGAGATCCCCGATCTCGGCAAGAATCCCGATGGCACTCCGGTACTTGCCACGGTCATCGGGCGCGTGCTCGGCGACGATCACCGGACCCCGCTGGCGGGGGCGCACCTCCAGATTGTTGGCACACCGTTCTCGACCTTCTCCAACGGCAACGGCGAGTATCGTCTCGAGTTCGATCCGAAGTTGCTCGAACGCTGTCGCGTGCAGTACGTGCGCGTGGCGCGCGAGGGCTTCAGCGGTCAGCTGCTCACGCTCTCCATCGGTGAGCGCATCATGAGCGACGACGTGGTGATGCGCCGCCGCTGATGGACGCCGCCATGCCGCAGTGGATTCCGAACCCGGACCGGGTGGCGTCGTCCCATCTGGCGCGCTTCCTCGCCGCCCGCCGTGCCGAAGGGATCGCGCTCCCGCCACACGATGACGCCGAGGCGTTCCACGCCTTGCATGCCTGGTCCGTCGCGGACCCCGCCGCCTTCTGGACAGCGGTGTGGCACGATGGCGACGTCCTCGCCGATCGTCACCCCAACGGCGAAGCGTGGAGCACGGTGGTGGTCGGCCTGGACCAGATGGCGCCACCCGCACCGCAACGTGGCCCGCGGTGGTTCCCCGGCGCCCAACTCAACTTCGCCGAAAATCTGCTCCGCCATGACGGTGACCACGACGCGATCGTCGCCTGGGACGAGCGCGGCGCATTGACGCCGTGGAGTTGGCGCCAACTTCGGGAAATAGTTGCGCGTGCGGCCGCCGGTCTCGCGGCGCTCGGCGTCGGCCCGGGCGACCGCGTGGCCGGCTGGTTGCCGAACATTCCCGAGACCATCGTCGCGATGCTCGCCACCAGCGCCCTCGGTGCCGTGTGGACCTCGTGCTCACCGGACTTCGGCGTCGAGGGGATCGTCGATCGATTCGGGCAGACCACGCCGCGGGTGCTCTTCTTCTGCGACGGCTACGGCTACGGCGGCAAGGTGCACGACTGCGTGGCGCGCGCCGAGGAGTTGCTGCCCCGACTGCCATCGGTCGAGCATGCGGTGATGATCTCGTATCGCGGTGCCGCCATCCTGCCGGACGATCCGCGCATGTCCACGTGGACACAACTCCTCGGTGACGGTCCAACGCCAGCGCTGCGCTTCACACGCCTCCCATTCGATCATCCGCTCTACATCCTCTACTCCTCGGGGACCACCGGCCTGCCGAAGTGCATGGTGCATGGGGCAGGGGGGACGCTGCTGCAGCACCTGAAGGAGCATCGCCTGCACGGCGACCTGCACGCGGGCGAGCGGCTCTTCTATTTCACCACCTGCGGCTGGATGATGTGGAACTGGTTGGTGAGCGGTCTCGCCGTCGGTGCCACGCTGGTGCTGTATGACGGCGCGCCGATGCCCTCGCACGATCCGGCGATCCTCTGGCGACTCGCTGCCGCGGAGCGCGTGCAGCTTTTCGGGACGAGTGCCAAGTATCTCGCCCTCGCCGAGAAGGCGGGGCTCGAGCCGGCGCGAGACTTTGCGCTGGATGCCCTGCGTACCGTCTTCTCCACCGGTTCACCGCTCGCGGCCGAGTCGTTCGACTGGGTGACGCGCGCCGTCGGTGCGGTGCAGGTGGCCTCCATCTCCGGTGGGACCGACATCGTCTCCTGCTTCGTGCTCGGCAACCCGATCTCGCCGGTCTATCGCGGCGAGATCCAGGGACCAGGGTTGGGGATGGCGGTCGAGGTCTTCGATGCGGTGGGGCAGCCGGCACCGATCGGCGAGGCAGGGGAGCTGGTCTGCACGCGGGCCTTTCCGTCGATGCCCGTCGCGTTCTGGCACGACCCGGACGGCGCGCTCTACCGGGCCGCCTATTTCAGCGAGTATCCCGGCGTCTGGCGTCATGGCGACTGGATCACCCGGACGGTGCACGGCGGCTTCGCCATCAGCGGGCGGAGTGACGCCACGCTCAACCCGGGGGGCGTACGCATCGGCACCGCGGAGATCTATCGGCAGGTCGAGACGATTCCCGAGGTGCTGGAGAGCCTGGTGATCGGGCAACGGATCCCCGGCAGCGCGGACGGCGACGTCCGGGTGGTGCTCTTCGTCCGTCTGGTTGAGGGGGCCACGCTGGATGGGGCGCTGGTCGACCGGATCAGCCGCCGGATTCGTCAGGGGGCCTCTCCGCACCACGTCCCGCGCGTGGTGCTGGCCGTCCGGGACATCCCCCGGACCCGGAGTGGCAAGTTGAGCGAGCTGGCGGTCCGCGACGTGGTGGAAGGGCGTCCGGTCAAGAACGTCGGGGCGCTTGCCAACCCCGAGTCGCTGGAGGAATTTCGAGATCGGGCAGAACTGCTCCAGGTCCAGCCTCCCCATTAGTTTTCCATCCGAGTTCCATCCCTCTCGGAGGCCCGTTTGACCACCACCGCGGCAGTCCCCGGCCTCACCACGACCCAAGCGCCATTTATCGAGCAGGCTCAGGCCGAAGGGCGGCTCTATATCGACCAGCCGTACGAGCTCTACTCCGAGGCGAATCACGACGTCTGGCGCAGGCTCTATGCGCGGATGGGGGAGCGGTGGCAGCAGTATGCCAACCATCGCTTCCTCGAGGGGCTGGAAACGCTCTGCCTCGATCCGGAACGGGTGCCGCGCCTCGAGGACGTGAACAAGTTCATGGCGCCGCTGACCGGCTTCCGGGCCAAGGCGGTGAGTGGGTACGTGCCGGCGTACATGTTCTTCGATTGCCTGCGTCAGCGCGCCTTCCCGACCACCATCACGATTCGCGATGGGGCCGTGCTCGACTACCTCCCCGAGCCCGACATCTTCCACGACATCGCCGGCCACGTGCCGATGCACACCGACAAGGCCTTTGCCGACACGCTGGTGATGTTCGGCGAATGTGCCAAGGCGGCGGCAGAGCGGGTGGCGACGATCGAGGATGAGCACGAGCAGTTGCAGGTGCTGACGTCGGTGATCAAGGCAATGGCGCGCTTCTTCTGGTTCACGGTGGAGTTCGGCCTGATGCGTGGCACCACGCCCGGCGAGCTCAAGGTGTATGGCAGCGGCCTGCTGTCGTCCTATGGCGAGATCGCCCACGCGATCGAGTCCCCCGCGGTGCAGCGTTTCCCGCTGCAGCTCGAGTGGGTCGTCAACCAGTACTTCGAGATCGACCATTACCAGCCGTTGCTCTTCGTGGTCGATTCCTTCGAGCACCTGTACGCCGAGATTGAGCGCCTGATCGAGTGGGTGCGGGAGGGACGGCTCGACCACGTCTCCCCAGGCGAGCCGGCCATCAGCGAGGCGGACCTCCGCTCCTTCCTTGTCGCTGCGCGGTCCGCGTGAACCTGCGCGCGCCGCGGCCCGGGCATCGTCGCACCGATCCAGGATGGCAGCGCGTCGCCGACTGCCCCCTTTCGTCTTTCTGAACGCGACCCGGAGTACCTCATGACCGCCACTATCACGCAGCCTGACCTCTCGACCGCGCACGACGCCTTCCCGATCCACGGGACCGACTACATCGAGTACTGGGTCGGCAACGCCAAGCAGTCGATGCTCTACTACTGCTACGCCTTCGGCTACGAGCTGATCGGCTATCGCGGCCCCGAAACCGGTGTCCGTGATCGCGCCTCGTATCTGCTGATGCAGGACAAGATCCGCCTGGTGCTCACCACGCCGATGGGGCCCGAGGGCGAGATCGCCGAGCACATCCACCGTCACGGCGACGGCGTCCGCGACATGGCGTTCTGGGTCGAGGATGCGCGCGCGGCCTACGCGGTGGCCATGGAGCGCGGCGCGGTCTCCGCCGGCGAGCCACGCGTCGAGCGGGACGAACATGGCGAGGTGATCATCGCCGGCATCCGCACCTACGGCGACACGATCCACTCGATCGTCGAGCGGCGCAACTACACCGGGCTCTTCCTGCCGGGGTTCGTCCCGATGACCTCGAGCTACCAGTCGAAGTCGACCGGCCTCAAGTACGTCGACCACTGCGTCGGCAATGTCGAGCTCGGCAAGATGAACAGCTGGGTCGAGTTCTATGAACGCGTCCTCGGTTTCACCAACATCCTGACCTTCGACGACAAGCAGATCACCACCGAATACTCGGCGCTGATGTCGAAGGTGATGAGCAACGGCAACGGACGCATCAAGTTCCCGATCAACGAGCCGGCCAGCGGGAAGAAGAAGTCGCAGATCGAGGAGTACCTGGACTTCTATCGCGGCCCGGGCGTGCAGCACGTCGCGATCGCCACCGACGACATCATCACCACGGTGCGCGATCTCCGCTCGCGCGGCATCGAGTTCCTGCGGGTGCCGGCCGCGTACTACGAGACGGTGCTCGACCGGGTGGGGAAGATCGACGAGGACATCGCGCCGCTGGCGGAGCTGGGCATCCTCGTGGATCGCGACGACGAGGGCTACCTGCTGCAGATCTTCACCAAGCCGGTGCAGGATCGCCCTACGCTCTTCTACGAGATCATCCAGCGGAAGGGCGCCAAGAGCTTCGGGGCCGGCAACTTCAAGGCGCTGTTCGAGGCGATCGAGCGCGAGCAGGACGCGCGGGGGAACCTCTAGCATGCCGATCTATCACCTGATGGGCGAGGTGCCCCGCAAGCGGCACACGGTCTTCCGGCGTCCCGATGGTGGGCTCTATGCCGAGGAGCTGATGGGGCACGAGGGGTTTGTCGGGACCGCTTCGCTACTGTACCACATTCACCCGCCCACCACCGTGCTCTCGGCGCGTCGGTTGCGGCCGATCGTCTGGGAGGCGGACGACGAGACCTCGCTGCGCCACCGCCACTGGCGCACGGCGCAGGCGCCAAAGGGTGGCTCCCTCGTGCTCGACCGCGTGCCGATGCTCTTCAACAGCGACATCGCCATGCTCTGGTCCGAGCCCGATGCCGCCGTCGAGCCGTTCTACCGGAACTCGCAGGCCGATGAAGTCGTCTACGTCGTCGAAGGGGAAGGGGTGCTAGCGTCGGCGTTCGGCATCCTCCCCTTCAAGCCGGGTGACTACGTCGTCATCCATCGCAATATCACCCATCAGTGGCGCTTCGACCGCAGCAAGGGCGCGCCGAAGTTGCTGGTCATGGAGAGCGCCGGGCACGTCCGCTTTCCGACCCGCTATCGCAACAACGTCGGCCAGCTGCTCGAAGGTGCACCGTATTCGGAGCGCGACATCCGCCGGCCGACGCACCTCGAGCCGATCGACGAGCGCGGCGAATTCCCGATCGTCGTGAAGCAGTACAAGGCGCTCAACGAACTGCTGCTCGACCACCACCCGTTCGACGTCGTCGGCTGGGACGGCCACTTCTATCCGTGGGCGTTCAACATCCACGACTTCGAGCCGATCGTCGGGCGCATTCACCAGCCGCCGCCGGTGCACCAGACCTTCCAGGGCGACGGCTTCGTGATCTGTTCGTTCTGCCCGCGGCCGTACGACTTCGACCCGAACGCCATCCCGGCGCCGTACAATCACAGCAACGTCGATTCCGACGAAGTGCTGTTCTACGCGTCGAGCGAGTTCATGAGCCGGAAGGGGATCGAATACGGCAGCGTCACGCACCATCCTGACGGCTTGCCGCACGGCCCGCATCCGGGCCGGGCCGAGGCCAGCATCGGGGCCACGCACACCAACGAGCTGGCAGTGATGATGGACTCGTTCCGGGCGCTCAAGATCGCCAAGGCGTCGCAGCCGTTCGAGGACCTGAATTACCACCGCTCGTGGGTCGAGCAGCAGCACGGCGCCTTCAACCCGCCGACGAGCTGAGACGGGGCGCGCCACGATGCCACGGCGGCTGTATTACGCCATCACCGACGGGATCCGCGTCACCGTCGAGCCGCGCTTCGTGGCGGAACAGTCGCGCCCGTCGATGGGGCACTACGTCTTTGCCTATCGGGTGCGCCTGGAGAACGTCGGTGAACGGGCGGCGCAGTTGCTCGCCCGCCGCTGGCTGATTCACGACGACATCGGGCACGACAGCGAAGTGGCCGGGGAAGGGGTCGTCGGCGAACAGCCGATGCTCCTCCCCGGCAGCGTGTACACCTACCAGTCCTCGGCGGTGCTGCGCGCGTCGAGCGGCTGGATGGAAGGGGAGTACCACCTGGTGCGCCCCGACGGCGAGTCCTTCGACGCGACGATTCCGAGGTTTTATCTGACGGCGGATGAGGTGGCGACCAACTAGGGGCGAGCAGCGAACGGCGAACGGCGAACAGCGGAGAGGGTGAAGCGTAAGAGGTGAAACGGTCGCCATTCGCGATCCCGTTTCACCTTTCACGTCTTACGTCTCGCCGTTCGCCGTTCGCCGTTCGCCGCTCGCTTCTTCCTGCCATCTCCCCACCGCCCGCTCCACGCTCAGCGCCCGCTCCAATCCCTCACGCTGCAATGCAGCGGCGGTGGCGCCCGTCCTTGGTGAGGAACACCACGCGCGTTCCGTGACTCCGGCTCTGTGCCTCGAAATCCTTGAGGATGCGGGCCGTGGTGACGTCGAGTCCGGGAGCGGCAGCGAGGTCGATCAACAACAGCTTCGAGGGGTCGGGGAGAACGTTGAGGGCACGTCGCAGCGTCTCGGCGCCGCCGAAGAAGAGCGGTCCGCGCACCTCGAGCAGGCGGACACCGGCCGGCAGCCAGGCGCGGCGAATCAGCGCCTCGCTGTCGTCCTCCTCATCGCCCGTGATGACGTGCGTGGCGGTGGTCATCTTCTGCACGAAGAGCAGGGCGGCAAGCGCCATCCCCATGCCGATGCCGACGGTGAGGTCGGCCATCACCGTGAAGCCGAAGGTCGTGAGCAGCACGGCGGCGTCGTTGCGCGGGCCGCGCGCCAGCCGGAAGAACGAGTGCCACTCGCCCATGTGCCACGCCACCACCAGCAGGATGCCGGCGAGGGTCGCCATCGGGATGAGTCGAGCGAGCGGGCCGGCCACCAGCAGGATGATCAGCAGGGTGGCGGCGTGCACCAGCCCGGCAATCGGGGTGCGGCCGCCACTGCGGATGTTGGTCGCGGTGCGGGCGATCGCGCCGGTCGCCGGGATGCCGCCGAAGAAGGGCACGGCGAGGTTGGCGATTCCCTGCGCCACCAGTTCGGTGTTGGCCCGGTGGCGGAAGCCGGTCATCGAGTCGGCCACCACGGCCGCCAGCAGCGATTCGATCGCCGCGAGGAGGGCAATGGTCGCCGCCGGCGTGAACAGCTCGCCCAGGCGCTCCAGGGAGACGTGCGGCACGCTCGGCATCGGCAGGCCACGCGGCAGGTCGCCGAAGCGGGAGCCGATGGTTGCCACGTCGAGGTGCAGCAGCGAGACGGCGGCGGTGGTCACCACCAGGGCGACGAACGGCCCCGGGACTCTGATGCCGGTCCGGGGCCAGAGCAGGAGGATCGCCAGGGTGGCCCCGGTGACCCCCACGGCGGTCGGGTCGATCGTGCCGATTGCCCCGGCCAGGACCTGGATCTTCGGGAGGAAGGCGGCCGGGACCTTCTCCACTCCGAGGCCCAAGGCGTCGGCGAGCTGGCCGAGGGCGATGATCAGGGCGATCCCGCTGGTGAAGCCGGTGGTGACGGGGAGGGGGATGTAGCGGATCAGGGCGCCGGCGCCGAGGAGGCCGGCGACGATCAGCATGCCGCCGGCCAGGAGGGTGGCCACCAGGAGGCCGTCGAGGCCGAATCGCTCGATGGTGATGGCCACGAGGACGACGAAGGCGCCGGTCGGGCCGCCAATCTGGACCCGGGAGCCCCCGAAGCCGGCGATCAGGGCACCGGCGATGATGGCGGTGACGAGGCCTTGTTGGGGGGTGACGCCCGAAGCGATGCCGAAGGCGATGGCGAGGGGGAGGGCGACGATGCCGACAATGATGCCGGCGGCGATATCTCGGCCGATTTGTCCGGGGAGGAGCTCCCGGCGGAGATCGACAAGCTGGGGACGGAATCGATACATAAGCTCGCAACATAGCAGGCACTTGCGCGAAAGAAGGGTCTCCTCTAGGTTTGCCGTCCCCCGAGGAACGGGTCGCTGGAAAGAGTGCAGGGGCGGTCGGAAAGCCAGTTGTGACAAG